>NZ_CP031188.1:2795000-2970356 GCF_003344925.1 Flavobacterium arcticum
TGGGTTGCCCCATTCGGATATCTGCGGATTAATTCGTGTGTGCCAATCCCCGCAGCTTTTCGCAGCTTATCACGTCCTTCTTCGCCTCTGAGAGCCACAGGCATTCCCCATACGCCCTTATTTTGCTTATTGTACTTTTGTACTGTATAAATATATACAGCACCTTTATGCTTTCTATATTTTTCTACTTTGTTTTTTATCGCAATATGTCAATGAACTTGTAGCGTATTGCTACTGATAATTATTATCAGCAACTTTAGCTGTTGTGGAGAATATCGGAGTCGAACCGATGACCTCCTGCGTGCAAGGCAGGCGCTCTAGCCAGCTGAGCTAATCCCCCGTGTTTGTTGCTTGTTACCAGTAGCAGTTTGCAGCATATGATAACGTGCTCACTTTACGTGTAATCACTCAACTTCTAAAATTTCCTTTTCTTTTGAATTGAAGAGCTTTTTTTATGCCATATGGCGTAATTAGTAGTCCCGGGCAGACTCGAACTGCCGACCCCAACATTATCAGTGTTGTACTCTAACCAGCTGAGCTACGAGACTTTTTAAAGTTTTAAGTATTAGTGGTTAGGTATTAAGATGCAGTGCATCCGCTATCTTATTACTTGGTACTTAATTCTTTGTACTTTTTCAGCTCTCTTCTTCTTTATTTTATATTTGAACTAACAGCGAGAGTAAGTTGTCTTACTTTTCTCGTTTTTTAACATCTGAGGATCGTGTCTCTAGAAAGGAGGTGTTCCAGCCGCACCTTCCGGTACGGCTACCTTGTTACGACTTAGCCCCAGTTACCAGTTTTACCCTAGGCAGCTCCTTGCGGTCACCGACTTCAGGTACCCCCAGCTTCCATGGCTTGACGGGCGGTGTGTACAAGGCCCGGGAACGTATTCACCGGATCATGGCTGATATCCGATTACTAGCGATTCCAGCTTCATGGAGTCGAGTTGCAGACTCCAATCCGAACTGTGACCGGTTTTGTAGATTCGCTCCCACTCACGTGGTGGCTGCTCGCTGTACCGGCCATTGTAGCACGTGTGTAGCCCAGGACGTAAGGGCCGTGATGATTTGACGTCATCCCCACCTTCCTCTCAGTTTGCACTGGCAGTCTTGTTAGAGTTCCCGACTTGACTCGCTGGCAACTAACAACAGGGGTTGCGCTCGTTATAGGACTTAACCTGACACCTCACGGCACGAGCTGACGACAACCATGCAGCACCTTGTAAAGTGTCCGAAGAAAAACCTGTTTCCAAGTCTGTCACTCTACATTTAAGCCCTGGTAAGGTTCCTCGCGTATCATCGAATTAAACCACATGCTCCACCGCTTGTGCGGGCCCCCGTCAATTCCTTTGAGTTTCAAACTTGCGTTCGTACTCCCCAGGTGGGATACTTATCACTTTCGCTTAGCCACTCAGTATTGCTACCGAACAGCTAGTATCCATCGTTTACGGCGTGGACTACCAGGGTATCTAATCCTGTTCGCTACCCACGCTTTCGTCCATCAGCGTCAATGTATTGTTAGTAACCTGCCTTCGCAATTGGTATTCCATGTAATCTCTAAGCATTTCACCGCTACACTACATATTCTAGTTACTTCACAATAATTCAAGTTCTACAGTATCAATGGCAGTTCGACAGTTGAGCTGCCGGATTTCACCACTGACTTATAAAACCGCCTACGGACCCTTTAAACCCAATGATTCCGGATAACGCTTGGATCCTCCGTATTACCGCGGCTGCTGGCACGGAGTTAGCCGATCCTTATTCTTATGGTACCGTCAAGCTCCTTCACGAAGGAGGGTTTCTTCCCATATAAAAGCAGTTTACAATCCGTAGGACCGTCATCCTGCACGCGGCATGGCTGGTTCAGGCTTGCGCCCATTGACCAATATTCCTCACTGCTGCCTCCCGTAGGAGTCTGGTCCGTGTCTCAGTACCAGTGTGGGGGATCTCCCTCTCAGGACCCCTACCCATCATTGCCTTGGTATGCCGTTACCATACCAACTAGCTAATGGGACGCATGCTCATCTTGTACCGATAAATCTTTAATATGATAGTGATGCCAAAATCATATACTATAAGGTATTAATCCAAATTTCTCTGGGCTATCCCTCTGTACAAGGTAGATTGCATACGCGTTACGCACCCGTGCGCCGGTCTCTAAGGAGCAAGCTCCTTATACCCCTCGACTTGCATGTGTTAGGCCTGCCGCTAGCGTTCATCCTGAGCCAGGATCAAACTCTTCATCGTATATTTTAAATATTTTTACGATCTGTATCTCAGGTGTTTTTTTTCGATAAAATCAAGTTTTCTTACTCTCTCTTATGCTGTCAATTCAATATGTCTATGAACGTGTCTTCTTATTCGTATCGCTTAACTATTGTGCCTTGCGGCGTTGTTTGTTAAAGCGAGTGCAAAAGTACAACTTCTTTTTTAACTGGCAAGCTTTTCTGAAAAAAAATTTACTTTTTTTTCGCTGCCCTTTTTAAGTGTTTTTCAGTTTTGCAATGATCACCATTCCTCTCGGTTTGGGTGGGCAAAGATACTATCTTTTTCCTTTATCTTGCAAATCTTTTTTTGCTTTTTTTTAAGGGCTGCCTTTTTATTTTTTTAAACGCTTACTTATAGTAAGAACCTAATGTTTTTAAGGGTTGCCGTTGTCAATATGTCGTATGAACTTCGCCTTGAATGCGGGTGCAAATGTAAGAACTTTATTTTCTCTTGCAAGCTTTTTTTTTGCCTTTTTTGAAAGTTTTTGGTAATACTCTGGTAACCTTTACTTTGCATAATGGTAATGTTTTTAATTTGTAAGCAAGACACATATTGTATCAATAAATTAAAGAATATATACATTATCGCTATACATATATGTGTTAGGTTAATATTTCTAAAATTGGACTATGAGGTATTTAACCTCTATTTTTTAATATTTAACTTCTAATAATGAAACGCACATACATTTTATTACTTATTATTTAATAAACTATAAAAGTCAAGGTACAAAATTGGTAAATGATGAATACACCAACAACTTTATATATAAAACAAACCTCTACCTTGATTACAGTATGCAAACAATACTATAAATTGGAACAGTCGAAATGATAAAGCTGAGAATAAACTATTACTAATTAGCATTAACTACTCTTCTAATCACTAGCGCCACCTTATGGAACATGAAAATTTTGAAGACATCTTAGTAGCTATGGTTATTAATAGAAAAATCTATAGAGAGAAACAATCTAATATTAAACACTACTCATATATACCATATATCTAATAAACTACTATTACTAGAGAACCAGTATGAGCTAAATAAAACACTTATTTACATTTGTGTAAACAAAACTTGTAAAATTCTTATTGAAAGAGTAAATGAAGCTATAGTATTAATAAAAGAAGAATATTAATTTTTAGAATACAAATACTATATAAAACAAAAAAGCCCTATGAAAAAATCATAGGGCTGAAAGGGTGAAAGAGGGGTCTCGAACCCCCGACCTTCGGTACCACAAACCGACGCTCTAACCAACTGAGCTACATTCACCGTTTGTTTTGTGGGTGCAAATATATGCTCTTTTATGAATTCTACAAAAAAAAAATGTTTTTTTTTACACTAAATCTCCTAAACTGTTCACTGCCAAATATCTTTCTACTGTATAACCTTCGGCATATTCGGTATTAATTAGCCTACCGAGATCTTGCGCTCGATAATATATGCTTTCTTTAAAGTTCTTGGTTGCTATAGGTGTAACAGGCTCATCACTATTTGGATCATAAAACTGCGACTTATATGCCATTAAAGATGCGACTTTAATATCTATAAACCCTGTAACATCAACAACGAAATCGGGAACAAGGTTTTTCCATTGTATATAATGGTATACTACTTTAGGTCGCCAAGCCTGTTGCTCCTGCCCTTCTATAGTTGTCTCTATTTTGCGTAGTCCTGAAAGGAAACAAGCGTCAGATACTAACTTACTGCCTTTACCGTGATCGATATGCCTGTCATCAACTGCATTGCATATTACAATATCGGGCTGGTACTTGCGTATCATTTTTATAACTTCAAGCTGGTGCTGTTCATCATTAGTAAAAAATCCATCGCGAAAGCGTAGGTTTTCTCTAACAGATGCTCCTAATATCTTTGAAGCGTTAGCAGCTTCTTCATCTCTAATCTCGGCAGTACCTCGTGTTCCAAGCTCTCCACGGGTAAGATCTACAATTCCTACTTTTTTACCTAATGAGATTTCTTTGGCTATCGTAGCACCACAGCTCAACTCTACATCGTCGGGGTGTGCGCCAAAGGCAAGTATATCTAGTTTCATGTAATTTAAATTTATTATAACAGTATACAAAGGTAGTACTCTATACTAATACTGTATAAGTTTTGTATTCTAAAACTCTTGTTAAATAACCTTACGCATTGTCATGCTTTTATTTACTGTTTCAAAAAATTCCTTTTCAGGATTACTATCTTTCGTTATACCACAACCTATATATAGGTGTGCTTCGTTATCAACTACTTTCATACAGCGTAAATTTACAAATAGGTTTGTATGGTTATTACTACCTGCTGTAAAATCGTGATGCATCTCGCCTAAATATCCTGAGTAGTATTCACGATTATAACCTTCGTTTTCTAATATAAATTGCATTGCTTCTGCTTTGGGCATACCACATACTGCTGGTGTAGGGTGCAATTTATTTATTACATCCTCCAAAGCATTGTTATTTTTTAACTCGGCTGTAACATCGGTTTTTATATGTACTATATTTCCTGCTCTAAAAGTATAAGGTGGTGTAGTGGTAATAGTATCACTATATTCTTGTAGCGAACTCATTATATAGTCAGTAACAATTTGCTGTTCTTCTTTTTCCTTGTTTTCCCAAACTACCTCTTCTCCTTCTATATATAGTTGAGTACCTGCTAAGGCTACTGTATTTAAGGTTTTATTATCTACTTTTAACAGTTGTTCAGGTGTAGCTCCTGTCCATAATCCTGTATCAGGGGTATAAATACAATATCTAAAAGCATTAGGGTATGTATGTAACAAACGTTGATATACTTCTATAATATCAATTTCAGACTCTGAAACTATTTCGGTACGAGAAGTAACCAGTTTATTAAATACTCCTGTTTTAATCGCTTTAATACTTTTGGATACAAGATTTTCAAAATTTGCTTTTGCTTCTTCGTTAATAGCTGGTGCTTCATCTACTTTAGTAGCTACCAAATTCTCTATACTTATTTTGGCTGTAAACACATCGGAAACCTTTGCGGGGATGAATACTTTTTTATCTCCACTAAATGGAGCAAAAACAAAACCTACATCGGTAAAAGTATCTAAATAATATTGTGTTGCTTCTTTTTGAAAAATCCCCGTTACACTATCTAAACCTGGCTTACAGTATACCACGAAGGGTTTCTTTTCCTTAAGATGTGATTTTATTTTTAAAAAAATATCTGTATCAGTCATTATCTAGAAGAATTATCGCTTTTTAGGTAATACCATATTGGTTATTTTACAAAGCGATATTAACCTGCCTTCTTCATCTGTTACTTTTACTTCCCACAAGTGTAGGCTTCTACCTTTATGTACTATTCTTGCAGTACCAGTCACCACTCCTTCTCGCTTACTTCTTAAGTGGTTTGCCGATATTTCTATACCTCTTACCTCTTGCAGCTCTGGGTTTACAAATAATAACGACGCTGCACTCCCTACACTTTCTGCTAATGCTACCGTTGCCCCACCATGTAATAATCCCATAGGCTGGTGTACACGTGAGTTAACAGGCATTTTAGCTTCTAGAAAACCTTCGCCAGCATCAGTATAAACAATTTCGAGAGTTAGCATTAAGGTGTTGTCAGAAAAACGATTGCACATTTCGAGTGCTTTTTCTTTATCAAATGGCATATTAAAAATTTTGGAATGTAAAAATACAAAAAATGAACCGATGCAATAACACAAAACTAAGAAGAGATAAACAAACTAAAACACATAAACCTACGTTTACATTAAAATCGCTTTTAAAAATTTCAAATTAATAGCTACTTTTACCAAAAATTGTTACTGCTATGCGCAACTGTTTACTTTTATTTATTGCCGGATTTGTATTACTACTTACCTCTTGTCGCAACGACTTTGAGTTTGAACCGAGTACAGGAAATCTTGGCTTTTCTCGTGATACCGTTTATCTTGATACTGTTTTTACCAATATTGGTTCGAGTACTTATACCCTAAAAGTATATAACCATAGTGATAAAGACATAAGCATACCTAGTATTCGATTGGGCGAAGGCGAACAGTCTAAATACCGCCTCATGGTAGATGGGCTACCGGGTAGAGTTTTTAATAATATTGAGCTGCTTGCAAAAGACAGTATGTATGTATTTATAGAAACAACAATAGATTATACAGAATATACTAATGAAAACACCAACTTTTTATATACTGATAAAATAGAATTTGATAATGGTAATAATTATCAAAAAGTAGAACTGGTAACACTGGTACAAGATGCTGTATTTATAAAACCCGACCGTGCATTACCTACTGATATGAAAGAAACGCTTACCATAAGCGGAGCACCATCAGATATACAAGGACATGAACTAGCAACCCCTCAAGAATTGAATTGGACAAATGAAAAACCTTATGTAATATATGGTTATGCTTTAGTACCAAACGGTAGCACGCTTACTGTTGATGCAGGTGCAAGAGTGCATTTTCATGCCAAATCGGGACTGATTGTAGATGATAGTGGTACTCTTATTATTAATGGTACACAATCGGCTACTGAAGAAATGGAGAATGAAGTTGTTTTTGAAGGTGACAGGTTAGAACCTGAATTTTCGGATATTTCAGGGCAATGGAATGGTATATTTTTACTTTCGGGGCAGGAAAACACTATTAATAACCTTACGCTAAAAAATGCAACGGTTGGCATTTTAATGGATAGGCTTTTTGATGAAACCGTACCAAAATTAACAATAGATAATAGTCAACTATATAACTGTACTAATTTTGGAATATTAGCAAGAGGAGCAACACTATCAGGGACTAACCTTGCCATGAATAACTCAGGAGAGGCATCATTGGCTTGTACATTGGGTGGTACATACAACTTTAAACACTGTACTTTTGCTAACTACTTTAACAGCTTTAACCAAGTACCCGTAGCACTTAATGACTATCAGGTAATAGATGATGTGCTATACCTTAGCGATATGGATGCCACTTTTGATAACTGTATTATATATGGTTCAGGAAATTATGCCCTTTCTATGGAAAGACAAGCAGATACCGAAGTAAGTTTTGATTGTAAGTTTAATAACTGTTTAATAAAACTTATAGATTATAGCAATCAATTGAGAAACGAACCATTATATCCGTTTGATGGAAACGACATAGCATTAGTACAATATAATAATTGTATAATTGCTGAAAGTTCAAATACTACTCCTGATTTTATAGCACCAAGGGATAATGACCTTAATCTTGGTGAGGATTCTGATGCTATAGATGCTGCTACCGATATTGGTATTACCATCGATCTTAATGGTAATGTAAGACCAAACCCTACTACAGGCATACCTGACATAGGCGCTTATGAATATTATGTTACAGAATAATATAACTAACTGATTTTGTGATGAAAAATTTCATAATTTTATAGCTACAAACATTAAACAAACTAATTATGAAAAAAATTTACGTTAGTCTTGCTGTAATAGCAATAGCTTTTGCATCATGCAAAAAAGAAGAAAAAGTGGAACCAGAAGCAGCAGAAACCATGAGCGATACTATTGTTCATGAGGAAATAGCTCCTGAACAACCTATGGACTCTACAGCAATGGCACAAGCTTGGGAAAAATATATGACTCCAAGCGAACCTCACAAAATGATGGCTGATGAAGTTGGGAAATGGGATTGCGAAATGACCTTTTGGATGGCTCCTGATGCACCACCAGAAACATATAAATCTATAGCTAATATAAAAATGATTATGGGAGGTCGTTATCAAGAAAGTATGTACTCAGGCGAAATGATGGGTATGCCTTTTGAAGGTAGAGCTACTGTAGCCTATGATAATGCTGCCAATGAATACACCTCTACTTGGATAGACAATATGGGCACAGGACTTATGGTTATGAAAGGTAAAATGAAAGAAGGTTCTAACTCTATGACACTTAAAGGTGAAACTATTGACCCTATGACGGGAAAAACTTGTAACATGCGTGAAGTATATACTATAGTTGACGAAAACACTCGCAAAATGGAAATGTATGATAACAAAATGGGCGAGGGACACAAAAACATGGAAATAGTAATGAGAAGAAAAATGTAATTCTAGCTTCCTTTCTAAAATAATAAAATCCGGCTATTGAGTCGGATTTTTAAATATATTTAATTCAATGAAATTTTATTTTTTAAATATTATAAATAAACTTGAGAAATTCAGTAATGAAATAGATGTCATTGCTTTATTGAGAAATAATAATTGGGTATATATTAATGATGAAACATCTGTAGAAAAAATAGTGTATATATTCAGAAAAAATGAAGAATTATTAATCTCCGTAAATGGGAAAGTTGACAAGTCTTCTTGGGAATATTTAGGAAATGGGAATTTATTAATTGAAACAAATAAAGAGAGTCATCTTTTTAAAAGTGGTTTTTTAAATAAAGAAGTTTTAGTATTAAAGATTGATGGTTCTGAAAAATATGCTTGTTTTGTAAGTGAAAATCACTTCGAAATAACAATAAAAAACATTCTCGATTTAAAAGAATATCTTGCCACAAATAATGAAGAGGAAAATAATCAATACTCAACAGAAAAGATAGAAGCTAATTATGTTGAGGTAATAGATGCTTGCCCTGCTTGTAATTCCAAAGTTTTAGATGAAGTCTATATCTGTCCAGATTGTGGATTACATTTCAAGTAAATACACAAAAACCATTTCCAAATAACCAAATTAATAACTAATTTTGCGTTTTCAACAACATAACTACCTTATAGATGATTCATTTCTTCGGAAACCAGACCAATACTGTTTTTGCGGTACAATCGCAAAACGAAATTTCGGCAGAAGATACTGCAAAATTAAACTGGCTTTTTGGAAACGCACATAAAATTGAGAAATCCGTACTAACGGATTTTTTTGTTGGACCTCGTGCTGCCATGATAACGCCTTGGAGTACCAATGCCGTAGAGATTACACAAAATATGTGTATTGCAGGTATTATTCGTATTGAAGAGTTTATTAAAACAACTAACGACACTACAGATTTTGACCCGATGCTTTCGCAAAAATATAACGGACTGGATCAGGAGATTTTTACCGTTAATGCAAAACCCGAAGCAATACTAGAGATTACAGATATTGCTGCGTATAATGAAAAAGAAGGTTTGGCACTAAATATTGAAGAGGTAGAATATCTTAATAATCTTGCTAAGAAATTAGGTAGAAATTTAACCGACTCAGAGGTATTTGGTTTCTCTCAGGTAAATTCAGAACACTGTCGTCATAAAATATTCAACGGTACATTTGTAATCGATGGTGAGGAGAAACCATCTTCATTATTTAAAATGATCCGTAAAACATCGTCAGAAAACCCTAATGATATTGTTTCGGCATATAAAGATAATGTAGCCTTTGTAAAAGGACCACGGGTGGAGCAATTTGCTCCTAAAACAGCAGACAAGCCTGACTATTATAATGTTACTGAATTTGATTCGGTTATCTCTATAAAAGCAGAAACGCATAACTTCCCTACTACAGTAGAGCCTTTTAACGGTGCTGCGACAGGTGCAGGTGGCGAAATTAGAGATAGGCTTGCAGGTGGTCAAGGTTCTTTACCATTAGCAGGCACAGCGGTATACATGACATCATACTCGCGTTTAGAAGAAAATCGACCTTGGGAAAACGGTATGCAAGAGCGCAAATGGTTGTACCAAACCCCAATGGATATCTTGATAAAAGCATCTAACGGAGCGTCGGACTTTGGTAATAAATTTGGACAACCCCTTATTGCTGGTTCTGTACTAACTTTTGAGCATACAGAAGATGCTCGCAAACTTGGGTTTGATAAAGTAATAATGCTTGCAGGAGGTATTGGGTATGGTAAACTAGAACAAGCTGCCAAAAAGAAACCTGAAACAGGCGATAAAGTAGTAATACTGGGTGGCGAAAACTACCGAATTGGTATGGGTGGTGCTGCCGTTTCGAGTGCCGATACAGGAGAATTTAGTAGTGGTATAGAGCTTAATGCTATACAGCGTAGTAACCCAGAGATGCAAAAACGTGCTGCCAATGCCGTGCGTGGTATGGTAGAAAGTGAACACAACACTATCGTTTCTATACACGACCATGGTGCGGGCGGACACCTCAATTGTCTTAGCGAACTAGTAGAAGAAACTGGTGGCAAAATAGATTTAGACAAATTGCCAGTGGGTGACCCTACCCTATCGGCTAAAGAAATAATAGGTAACGAGAGCCAAGAACGTATGGGACTTGTTATCGGTGAGAAAGATATTGACACTTTACAACGTATTGCCGACCGTGAGCGTTCGCCAATGTATACTGTAGGTAATGTAACAGGTGACCATCGTTTTACGTTTGAGTCAGCTACTACAGGAGCAAAACCAATGGATTTTGCGCTAGAAGATATGTTTGGCTCATCGCCAAAAACAATAATGACAGATAAAACTGTTGCTACTAATTATAGTACACCAGAATACAATCAAAATAAAATACACGAATACCTAGACCAAGTACTACAACTAGAAGCTGTAGCCTGTAAAGACTGGCTTACTAATAAAGTAGACCGATGTGTGGGTGGTAAAGTTGCCAAACAACAATGTGCAGGACCACTGCAGTTACCATTAAACAACTGTGGTGTTATGGCGCTAGATTATGCTGGTAAAGAAGGTATTGCTACTTCTATAGGGCACTCCCCTATTTCGGCATTAATAGACCCTGTTGCAGGTAGCCGTACCGCTATTGCAGAGTCTTTAAGTAATATTGTTTTCGCTCCGCTTAAAGACGGACTAAAAAGTGTATCGCTTTCGGCTAACTGGATGTGGGCGTGTAAAAATGAAGGTGAAGATGCTCGTTTATATGAAGCAGTACAAAGCTGTAGTGATTTTGCTATTGAGTTAGGGATAAATATCCCTACGGGTAAAGATTCACTTAGTATGAAGCAAAAATATGCTGATGGCGATGTTATCGCTCCAGGTACGGTAATTATATCGGCGGCAGGTAACTGTAACGATATTACTAAGGTAGTTGAGCCTGTATTGAAAAAAAATGGTGGTAATATATACTACATCAACCTAAGTAATGACAGTTTTAAACTGGGTGGTTCATCTTTTGCTCAGGTGTTAAATAAGGTAGGAAACGAAGTACCTACTATTACTGATTCAACGAAGTTTAAAACTACTTTTAATACCCTGCAACAATTAATTAAGGAAGGTAAAATTGCAGCAGGACACGATATAGGTAGTGGTGGTTTAATAACTACATTACTCGAAATGAGTTTTGCAGAAGTGAACTTGGGTGCTGAATATGATTTATCTGCGCTTAATGAAGTAGATACTGTAAAAGCACTATTTGCAGAAAACATAGCGATAGTGATACAAGCTGATGCTTCTATTGAAGCAGCATTTGAAGCTAATGATGTTAACTTTACTAAAATAGGCGAGCCAAAAGAAGGTACTACGGTTACTATTAAAAATGGTGCAACCAACCTTTCTTTTGATGTTACTGAAACTCGTGATACTTGGTTTAAAACTTCGTACCTTTTAGATAAAAAACAAAGCGGAGCAGAGAAAGCCAAAGAACGCTATGACAACTATAAAAACCAACCGCTACACTATAAATTCCCTGAGCATTTTGATGGGAAGAAAGCAGCTCTAGACAGCACTAAACCAAGACCAAAAGCAGCTATTATCCGCGAGAAAGGAAGTAACTCTGAGCGTGAGATGGCAAATGCTATGTACTTGGCAGGATTTGACGTTAAAGACGTTCACATGACCGACCTTATTAGTGGTCGTGAAACATTAGAGGATATCCAGTTTATTGGTGCTGTGGGAGGTTTCTCTAACAGTGATGTATTAGGTTCGGCTAAAGGTTGGGCTGGTGCATTTATGTATAACGATAGAGCAAACGAAGCATTACAAAACTTCTTTAAGCGTGAAGACACATTATCGGTAGGTATTTGTAATGGTTGTCAGTTATTTGTTGAGCTTGGCTTAATAAACCCTGACCATGAAGCAAAACCACGTATGCTGCATAACGATAGCCACAAACATGAAAGTAACTTTACATCGGTTACCGTGCAGGAAAATAACTCGATAATGCTTAACACGCTTGCCGGCAGTACGCTTGGGGTATGGATAAGTCATGGCGAGGGTAAATTTAGCCTACCTTATGAGGAAAACAAATATAACGTAGTTGCTAAGTATGCCTATAGCGGTTACCCTGCTAACCCTAACGGATCGTCATACGATGTTGCTATGATGAGTAGTAATGATGGTCGTCATTTGGTAATGATGCCGCACATTGAGCGCTCTATGTTCCAGTGGAACTGGGCATACTACCCTGAAGGCAGAAACGATGCCGTTTCACCTTGGCATGAAGCTTTTGTTAATGCACGTAAGTGGATTGAAAATAAATAGTTTAAAACTTTTATAATAAAAAAATGCCTCCATTTTTGGAGGCATTTTTATGTTTAGTGATAACACACTTACAGTTTTTTAATGTCTTGGAGAATTAATAAGTATCTTATTTACATTATCATATTCAATTTCTCTTAACTCTCGCCATTGTCTTTGAGAGGATCTCCATAACAAATCGTATAACTCTTTATGTTTTTCACGATTGCTTTCAAGTAAAACCTTTCCTGCTCTATATAACTCCAAAGCTTCATCTACAGAACTAAAATCAGTTTTATTTAGATTTTCTTTAAGTGATTTCTTAATATATTCTTCTAAAGCAACATCAGTATTGTGTTGAGCCATTATTTCCTTAACTTTTTCACCTTCAGGAAAAACTTTGACCCCATTCAATTTTTGTGATAACATATTGATATTGTTTTTATATTGTATGTAAGTTTCATCTCCTATCATATCTAAATACCTTTGTTTAGCAATTTGAAATTCATACTCAGTAATTCCTTTCCTAAAAGATTCTTTCATTTTTTCATCATCACTAGGTTGTGAATGTACAGGATGGAAAAAGGATATACAAAAAAATAATAGTAGATATTTCATTTTTTACTATATAAAAAAATTATATTCATTAACATGCTCCAGCGCAGGAATTAAACTCTAAGGCTAATTCAATATATGCTGAATTATAATTTACTTCAGCACCAATCATCAAACCTGAATCATATCCAGCGGAGGCTGCAAACTGCACATTCTGGTCATATTGATCTTGCAAAACATCTTGGGCACTATCACAAATACTAATACAATCATCCAAACAACTATTAGTTTGAACTGGGTAATCAACAGTATGATTGTCATGTTCAGGCTGAAGAATAATACCTATTTGATAAACGTCAGCTTTACTCATATAATCATATAAAGCAGTATTTGCTCCTATCATAATACTAAGCTTATTTACAGAATCATCATACATACTTTCAAACTCAGTAACACTGGTAAAAGAGGTTTTGTTAAGGTTATTATTTATCCAACTCATCCATTCAATCTTAGTAGTCCCTGTAATTTTGTTTAATCCTAATTTATCTGTAAAAGCTGCTAATGCACTTTTATAATCAGAGTACTTTTGAGTACCCATCATATCAATGTAAAGTTGTTTGGCAGTACCCAAATCAGTAGTACTTAAACTTTTTAATTGAAATGCTGAGGAAGTAGAAGCCGCATTCTCTGTAGTAGTTGCATCATTATTTTCAGTTGAACAAGAAAAGAAAGATAGTGTTAGAACACACAATAACATTGTGTAATCTAAATTTTTTCATAATTATTTAATATTTTAAAGTTTGGAATTCCAAACGTAATTAAAATAATTATATGTATCAACTATTTTTTGAATTCAACTATAAATATACTGTTCTGATTACTATTTGTTTACATAAAGACTCTAATCAATATCAGAAATTTGAAAAAATAGCCCGAAATTTATTGATTACAGTCTATACAATAAAAGCAGCCTGTACAGGCTGCTTTTATTGTTCATATACTATTAGAAAGTAGATTTAAAACTTTACTGTCGTTTTACAAATTTGGTAAGTACCACTATCATTTGTCCGTCAATTTTACCTTCTATCTGTTCTACGTTATCATGTACTAAGCGTATGTTACGCACTGCCGTACCCATTTTTGCATTTATGGTAGAACCTTTTACATCTAAATCTTTAGTTAGTGTTACAGTGTCGCCATTTTGCAAAATATTACCGTTACTATCTTTATGTAGCTCTACAGAGCCGTCTCCTAAATGATCGCCTGTAGCTTCTGCCCATGCTAAATTATCTTCGTCCAAATACATCATTTCTAATGCATCGGCAGCCCAACTTTCGTTTCTAAAACGGTTAAGCATACGCCAAGATACTACTTGTACCGCAGGTACTTCGCTCCACATAGCAGTAGGCAAAAAACGCTCCCATAGGCGACTGTCTAGTTCTTCTTTTTTCTCAATTTGACTCTGCAATTTTTCTGTAATTAAAATGGCGGTATCTGCACCATTTTTAGTGGGTGGTACATCATAAATAACCAAGTTTTCTGCTTCTCCGCTTAATTCACATACATTTCCGCTTCGTTCTTTGAGTAGGTCTTCTAATTTCATTGGTAGGTTTTTATTAGGACTGCAAATATAAAGATTTTGAGGCTAAGAGATATAATTACTCTGTGTTTGTTATCTTTCATTGTTCTAAACTGTCCTGCCCTATCTTTTATACATTTATGTTATCTTATCAAATACACCTACAGTTTTAATAACATCATCCATTATAAAATAAACATAGTTTAATTATAGCTTAACGTGTCTATTAGAATAAAATCTCAATATTTTCTATGCTATATTTAATATTTTTATAGAATATATGTATTTTTTTTATAATTTGCATAATAAAATTTTATAGAAAACATGAATACAATCACCCGTTTGTTCGATTTTCCTTACTATCAGCTAGAGAAATATAATCTTAAGGAAGCATTGGTTACCAAGTATGGGAACGAATGGATAAAAACATCTACAGAAGAATACATTGCTAAAGCAAATGCGTTTTCGAGGGGATTACTACGGTTAGGTATAAAAAAGAATGATAAAGTAGCGGTTATATCATCTAACAACCGAACGGAGTGGAATATTGTAGATATAGGTATATTACAAACAGGGGCTCAAAATGTACCTGTATATCCTACTATATCTGAAGAGGATTATGAATATATATTAAACCATTGTGGTGCTATATACTGCATAGTATCTGACCAAGAGCTATATGATAAAATAGTTAAAATAAGACATAGATTGCCTAACCTAAAAGAGATATACTCTTTTGTAGGTATTAATGGCTGTAAAAGTTGGAACGAAATACTAGAGCTTGGTAAAGATGAAAGCAACCAAGATGAAGTAGAAGCTTGTAAAAACAATATAAAAGAAGACGAGTTAGCTACAGTAATATATACATCTGGAACTACGGGACGACCAAAAGGCGTAATGCTATCGCATAAAAATATAGTATCTGACGTGTTGATGAGTGCCGAAAGAGTACCATTTGAAGCTGGTAAATATAGAGCATTGAGTTTTTTACCTATATGCCACATTTACGAACGTATGATATTGTATTTATATCAATACTATGGTGTATCTATATACTTTGCAGAGTCTATTGAAAAAGTAAGCGATAACATTAAAGAAACTACACCCGATGTTATTACAGCCGTACCACGTTTACTAGAAAAAGTATATGATAAAATAATTGCTAAAGGGTCAGACCTTAGCGGGATTAAAAAGATGTTATTCTTCTGGGCAGTAGATGTAGGTCTTAAATATGAGCCATATGGCGCCAATGGCCCTATATATGCCGCTAAACTTTGGCTGGCACGAAAACTAATTTTCAGTAAATGGAAAGCAGGACTTGGCGGTAGGCTTGGGCTTATGGTATCTGGTAGTGCCGCTATACAGCCAAGACTGGCACGAGTATTTGCTGCTGCCGAAATACCCGTGATGGAAGGTTATGGACTTACAGAAACTTCGCCTGTTATAGCCGTTAATGACGAGCGTAATGGAGGATTTAGGGTAGGTACAGTAGGAAGACCACTTAATGGTGTTGAGGTAAAGATTGCCGAAGATGGTGAGATATTATGTAAAGGTCCTAATGTAATGATGGGCTATTATAATGATGAAGAGAAAACTAAAGAGGTAATGACCGATGGTTATTTCCATACTGGAGATATAGGTATTATTGATAATGATGGTTTCCTTAAAATAACCGATAGGAAAAAAGAGATGTTTAAAACATCTGGTGGTAAATATATCGCTCCGCAGCTTATAGAAAATGCTATGAAACAATCGCGTTTTATAGAGCAAATAATGGTTATAGGCGATGGCGAGAAAATGCCTGCTGCTTTTATACAGCCTGATTTTGTATTTTTAAAGCAATGGGCAGAGCGTAAAGGAATTAAACAAGGAGTTACCAATGAAGATCTTATAAATAACGACGAAGTTATAAATAGAGTACAGGAAGAAGTAGCTGATATAAACAAAAAATTTGGACATTGGGAACAAGTAAAACGATTTGAACTTACTCCCGTAATATGGTCTGTAGACGGTGGAGAAATGACGCCTACATTAAAATTAAAACGTAAAGCAATAAAAGAAAAATATAAAGAACTGTATGACAAAATATACCGCACTTAGTAAGTAAAGATATAACAGTCATCACGGTTTTATCATATTACGCACACACATCTAAAAAAATACATTATGATAAAATGGTTATCCCGTATATTAAAACCAAGGGATAAGGTTATTATTGGAGAATGGCGCACTAAACACTCCCTTTACAGAGATATTATTAATAATATTAACGATACTGGCAAACTGCCTAATGGCTATGTATTACCTAATAATATCAAAATTACTTTAAACGAAAAAAAACACAAGAAAGCATCTATATATGATGTAGTATTTGAATTTGGACAAGAAGAGCCTGTTCTTGAAGAGATACGCGAACTTGCTAAAAAGCTACAAGAAATAGCTCTTATAGGCGATAAAGAAACTGCTGTATCATTTTATGCTGCTATTACTAAATATGACGATGTTATAAACCTCATAGATCCATTTTTAGAAGAAATATCTAATTACTCCTTAATTATAGAGCCTCATCTATTTGCTTTTGCAAACGATATGGCTTTGAATACTGGACACCAAAATAGTGTAAAATTTGGTATTGCTATTCTAGGGCTTTGTCAAAATCAAGTTGTTATAGAGAAATTAAAATTACTAGGCCTTCATGAAGAGTTTACATTATATGTAGTTATAGCATTACTTAATTTAATTGAAAATCCAGAAGAGGATTTATTTGAGCTTGGGAAACAAGTAAACGGATGGGGAAAAATACAGTTAGTAGACAGACTAGCAAGAATAAGTGAAAGTGATGAAGTAAAAGAATGGCTTATAACAGATGGTTATAAAAATAACATTCACAATCAATATCTTGCAAGTACTTGTGCTATACATGGTGAACTGAGCACAAAATTAGATCATGAAACTATTGAGCCAGAATTATATATTGCTGCTTCAGAAATTTTAGATGTACTCTTATCCCCTGGTCCTTGTGATGACATTTCGAGTTATGAAGATGCTCCTAAAGCATTAATGGCTTTTATAAAACACTCCTATCAGCACGCCAATCATATAAAAGACTTTGTTTTATTACATAAAATAAAAGCATATTTAAATGAAATGCTTTTAAATACTAAAAGAGATAACAAATGGAATGATCGTAAAATTACAGATTGCTTAGTAATCATTGCAAAAATAACTGACTGTGATACTTGGAAAGTTATTGTTACTAACATACTTATAAATCCTTACGACAAAAATTACCTACATGCCAGAGAAGCCGCCACCTTAATGGGGCTAACGGCTATATAAATGCTTTGAGTATATTATTGCTGTTAAATATATTTTATTCTATATTTAGCGGCAATAAATCAATACTTACCAATGAAACTAAAATTATTACTCTCGTTTTTATTATTTTCTTTATTACTACAAGGATGCATGTATGATTCTACTGAAACACTTGCAAACGAAAAAATAGACAAAAACTTAAAAGAAACTATAAAAGCAAAAAATGACAGTCTGCTATCAGCACTTTCTAATAGCGACATGAAAACCTTTAAAACCTTGGGTTCCCCTGATTTTGTAAAGCACTTACAAGGTCGCATTGAGAATGCTGTATGGGCTTTTAGAAAAGGTTACCTTAAAACAGACTATGAAGTATATGATGAATACTACAATAAGCATGGTAAAGCTCCCAATAATAGTAAAATAGAGTCTGAAAAAAGGCAATATACATTTAGCTTTACCAACAACGCTAAAGAAACTTATATATCATTATTAAAAACATCATATAATAATTTAGGTGACTATCTAATAACTATTATATATGAAAAAATTGATGGCAAGTGGAAGTTAGATTACATACATCTAGACCCGTTAGGACAATTTGGTAATAATGCACAAGATTATTTTGACATAGCTCAGCAAAAAGAAAAAGAAGGTTTTGTTATTGATGCTTTTTTTAATGTCGATATAGCAGGAAGTTGCCTTACCCCTGCCGAAAAAATGCTGAAATATAATAACGAAGAACGTATTTTGTTCTATCAAAAAACATGGCAAGAGCAAATAAAAAGTGAATATAAATTTCCGCAGCCACTTCGTAATATAAGTAGCGTTCCTATGGTGGCTGAATTAAGACCTATAAATAATAGAGAAGGAATGTTTCCGCTATTTAGTTATGAAACAAAAGTACCTGTAGAAGACACTATTATTTTAGAAATGGAATTTGAAGAAGTAAAACGTGAAATAAAAAGAATATATACGGGACTCGATTTTGATAAAAAGTATATTTATTATAGAGCTTTTAACCCTGGAAATTATAATAACTATCACGAATTTAAAATAGAAAAATAGAGACTATTACACATCATAACTCCCTTATAATAGGGAGTTTTTTTATATATAAATATATCGTAATTATTAGTTATATTTACATATAACACAAAAACAGAACAGCCTTTAAAACTGAAACTTTAGCATGATATAAAAGAAATTCGCAATAACTAACCAATCAAAACTATAATAACTCAAAATAACATTTATTTTTTTATTAACATTAAAACCTATAAAAATAATATGCGTGCATACTAATTTTTCGTATATTTGAAAATAATTACTTTATGAAAGAGAAAACTATAGACTATATACTGAGGGCAACATGGCAGGCAGTAGCAAGAATGTATAATGAAGAAGCCTCAAAATATGGCGC
The DNA here is from genome assembly GCF_003344925.1 of Flavobacterium arcticum. Lineage (NCBI taxonomy): Bacteria > Pseudomonadati > Bacteroidota > Flavobacteriia > Flavobacteriales > Flavobacteriaceae > Flavobacterium > Flavobacterium arcticum. The sequence continues at coordinate 2,814,532 of NZ_CP031188.1, forward strand.
TACAATGTCAATCGGTTTTGCACTATTATCTATTGATAAAGAAAACGGAATATCGTCTACAGCGTTAGGACCGCAAATGGGTATGGAGCCTACAAGCCTTACCCGTACATTGAAATCGATGGAAGAAAAAGGGTTAATAGTTAGAAAGAAAAACCCTGTAGATGGTAGAGGTGTTATAATACACCTTACTAAATTGGGCAAAGAAAAAAGAGAGTTGTCTAAAACTACAGTACTTAAATTTAATGACGTTATAAAGCAACGTGTATCTCAAGAGAAATTAGATCATTTTGCCGAAGTAGCCGAAATAATAAACGGATTAATTTCGGAGAAGCAAATTTACAATACTGAGAAAGGTAAAGAACAAGAAACAACAAGTAGTATAAAATAAACAGTTTAGGCAAAAGCCTAAGCAAACAACCAAAAAAACTATATATAGCAAATGAAATGCACTATTAAAAAAGTAGCCGTTATTGGTTCAGGTATTATGGGTTCGGGTATTGCCTGCCATTTTGCCAATATTGGTGTAGAAGTCCTTTTGCTCGACATCGCACCAAAGGAACTCACAGAAAAAGAACAGAAAAAAGGACTTACATTACAAGATAAAGTTGTTAAAAATAGACTTGTAAATGAGCACCTTGCCAATTCACTAAAGTCGAAGCCCTCACCTATTTACCATCAAAAATTTGCATCGCGAATTACGACAGGCAATATTGACGATGACTTGTCTAAAATTGCTGATGCCGACTGGGTAATTGAAGTAGTAGTAGAACGACTTGATATTAAGCAAAAGGTATTTGAACAAGTAGAAAAATACCGCAAGCCAGGTACACTTATCACCTCTAATACTTCGGGTATTCCTATCCACTTTATGAGTGAAGGACGAAGTGAAGATTTCCAAAAACATTTTTGCGGTACACACTTCTTTAATCCCCCGCGTTACTTAAAACTTTTCGAAATAATACCAGGTCCTAATACATCTAAAGAAGTATTAGACTTTTTAAATGGGTATGGTGAAAAGTTCTTAGGTAAAACCTCTGTAGTAGCCAAAGATACTCCTGCTTTTATTGGTAACCGTGTTGGTATATATGGTATTATGAGTATGTTTCATCAGGTTAAAGAAATGGGACTTACTATAGAAGAAGTAGATAAATTAACAGGACCTGTAATTGGGCGACCAAAATCGGCTACCTTCCGTACTGTTGATGTAGTAGGTTTAGATACATTAGTACATGTTGCTAACGGTATTTATGACAACTGCCCTGATGATGAAGTACACGAACTATTTAAAGTACCTGACTTCATCAATAGCATGATGGAGAATAAATGGTTGGGCAGTAAAACAGGACAAGGTTTTTATAAAAAAGAAGGTAAAGTAATTACCTCTTTAGATCTTGATACATTAGAATATAGACCGCAGCAAAAAGCATCTTTTGCAACACTAGAACTTACTAAGACAATAGACAAACCTATTGATCGCTTTAAAGTACTGGTAAAAGGTAAGGACAAAGCAGGTGAATTTTACCGTAAAAACTTTACAGGTATGTTTGCTTATGTAGCAAACAGAATTCCTGAAATTACCGATGATCTTTATAAGATAGACGATGCCATGAAAGCTGGTTTCGGATGGGAAAATGGTCCTTTCGAAATTTGGGATGCCATAGGTGTAGAAAAAGGTATAGAACTTATGAAAGCCGAAGGACTTGAGCCTGCTGCTTGGGTAAATGATATGCTTAAATCGGGTAATAAAAGCTTTTATACTGTAAAAGAAGGCAACACGTATTATTATGATATTGAGTCTAAATCACAGAAAAAAGTTCCAGGGCAAGATTCATTTATCATCCTGAACAATATACGCGAAAGCAAAAAAGTGTGGAGTAATAGCGATGCTATTATACAAGATTTAGGCGATGGTATTCTTAACCTAGAATTCCAAAGCAAGATGAACACCATAGGCGGAGGTGTACTTCAAGGTATAAACAAAGCCTTAGACCTTGCCGAAAATGAATATGACGGACTAGTTATAGGTAACCAAGCAGCTAACTTCTCGGTAGGTGCTAACATTGGTATGATATTTATGATGGCTGTAGAGCAGGAATATGATGAGCTTAATATGGCTATAAAAATGTTCCAAGACACTATGATGCGCGTACGTTATTCAGCAGCACCAGTAGTGGTTGCACCACATGGTATGACACTGGGTGGTGGTTGCGAAATGAGTATGCATGCTGATAAAGTAGTTGCTGCTGCCGAAACTTACATTGGCTTGGTTGAGTTTGGTGTAGGAGTTATCCCTGGTGGTGGTGGCTCTAAAGAAATGGCAGTTCGCGCTTCAGATCTTTTCCATAAAAATGATGTAGAACTAAATGTACTACAAGAATATTTCCTTACTGTAGCTATGGCAAAAGTATCTACTTCGGCTTATGAAGCTTTTGATACAGGCATACTACAAAAAGGTAAAGATGTAATTGTTGTAAATAAAGACAGACAGCTTGCCGAAGCTAAGAAATATGCTAAAATACTTGCCGAAGCAGGATATACACAACCTGTTAAGCGTAAAGACATTAAAGTTTTAGGTAAGCAGGCGTTAGGTATGTTCCTTGTGGGTACTGACAGTATGGAAGCAGGAAACTACATTAGTGAACATGATAAGAAAATAGCTAATAAACTTGCTTATGTTATGGCAGGTGGCGATTTATCAGAGTCAACACTTGTAACAGAACAGTATCTTTTAGATTTAGAACGTGAAGCATTTTTATCCCTTTGTGGAGAAAGGAAGACTTTAGAGCGTATACAACACATGTTAACCAAGGGCAAACCTTTGAGAAACTAATAGCTAAAAATTGAAACAATGAAAACAGCATATATAGTAAAAGCATACAGAACCGCAGTGGGTAAAGCTCCTAAAGGCGTGTTCCGATTTAAAAGACCCGACGAACTGGCAGCAGAAACCATTCAGCATATAATGAGTGAACTGCCTGATTTTGATAAAACCAGAATAGATGATGTTATGGTAGGTAATGCTATGCCCGAAGCCGAACAAGGGCTAAACGTTGCAAGGCTTATCTCTCTAATGGGGCTTAAAATTGAAGATGTACCGGGTGTAACGGTAAACCGCTACTGTGCTTCAGGAATAGAAACCATTGCTATGGCTACAGCAAAAATACAAAGCGGAATGGCTGATTGTATTATAGCTGGTGGTGCCGAGAGTATGAGCTATATCCCTATGGGAGGTTACAAACCCGTACCCGATTATAAAGCTGCAAAAGCTGGAAATGAAGATTACTATTGGGGTATGGGACTTACTGCCGAAGCAGTAGCCAAGAAATATAATGTAAGCCGTGAAGATCAAGATAAATTTGCTTTTGAATCGCACCAGAAAGCATTAAAAGCACAAGCAGAAGGTAAATTTGATAAACAAATAGTACCTATAACTGTAGAACAGGTATATGTAGATGGTAATGGCAAAAAAGCTACTAAAAGCTATACGGTAACACAAGATGAAGGACCTCGTGCTGACACATCTGTAGAAGCATTAGGCAGGTTACGCCCTGTTTTCGCTGCCGATGGTAGTGTTACCGCAGGTACATCATCCCAAATGAGTGATGGCGCAGCCTTTGTAATGATTATGAGTGAGGATATGGTAAAAGAATTAAACCTTGAACCTATTGCACGAATGGTGAGCTATGCGGCGGCTGGTGTAGAACCTAGAATAATGGGTATAGGTCCTGTAAAAGCAATACCAAAAGCACTGAAACAAGCAGGCATGAAACTAGAAGATATTGAGCTTATAGAGCTTAATGAAGCCTTTGCGTCACAATCGCTTGCCGTAGTACGCGAATTAGGTATTAATACTGATATTCTTAATGTTAACGGAGGTGCTATTGCTTTAGGTCACCCACTAGGTTGCACAGGAGCTAAATTATCTGTTCAACTATTTGATGAAATGAAACGCCGAGGTAATAAATATGGTATGGTTACTATGTGCGTAGGTACTGGTCAAGGAGCAGCAGGTATTTATGAGCTGCTTTAATCATTTAAAGATAAAGATTATATAATTCAACATTTAAAATACATTTCAGATGAGCGACAATATAGCAAGAGGAGGTCAGTTCCTCGTTACAGAAACAAAAAGTGAAGATATCTTCACACCCGAAGATTTTTCGGAAGAGCAAATAATGATGCGTGACTCGGTTAAAGAATTTATTGACCGTGAAGTATGGCCTCACAAAGACCGTTTTGAAAAGAAAGATTATGCTTTTACTGAGGAAACAATGCGTAAAGCAGGAGAACTTGGTTTTCTTGGTATAGCAGTACCCGAAGAGTATAACGGAATGGGAATGGGCTTTGTTTCTACTATGCTTGTTTGCGATTATATATCTGGAGCTACAGGGTCTTTCTCTACTGCATTTGGTGCGCATACTGGTATTGGCACTATGCCAATAACACTATACGGAACAGAAGAACAAAAACAGAAATATGTACCTAAACTTGCCACAGGTGAGTGGTTTGGGGCTTATTGCCTTACTGAGCCTGGTGCGGGTAGTGATGCCAACTCAGGAAAAACAAAAGCAGTACTATCTGAAGATGGAACGCATTATAAAATAAGTGGGCAAAAAATGTGGATTTCCAATGCAGGTTTCTGTAGTGTATTCATTGTATTTGCTCGTATAGAAGATGATAAAAATATTACAGGGTTTATTGTAGAAAATGATCCTGAAAACGGTATCTCTTTAGGAGAAGAAGAACATAAATTAGGTATTAGAGCCTCCTCTACCCGTCAGGTATTCTTTAATGAAACTAAAGTACCTGTAGAGAATATGCTATCTGAAAGAGGTAATGGTTTTAAGATAGCTATGAATGCACTTAACGTTGGTCGTATAAAACTAGCTGCTGCCTGCCTAGATGCACAACGTAGAACAGTAGCCAACTCGGTTAACTATGCTAACGAAAGAATACAGTTTGAAACTCCTATTGCTAATTTTGGTGCTATTCGTGCTAAATTAGCTAATATGGCAACAAGCTGCTACGCAGGTGAGAGTGCTAGTTATAGAGCTGCTAAAAATATAGAAGATCGCATAAATGCACGTATTGCAAAAAGTGAAAGCCACCAAGATGCTGAACTGAAAGGTGTTGAAGAGTTTGCTATAGAGTGTTCTATACTTAAAGTAGCCGTGTCTGAAGATATACAGCACTGCTCTGACGAAGGTATCCAAATATTTGGTGGTATGGGCTTCTCTGAAGATACTCCTATGGAAAGTGCTTGGAGAGATGCACGTATAGCACGTATTTATGAGGGTACTAATGAAATAAACCGTATGCTATCGGTAGGTATGCTTATTAAAAAAGCAATGAAAGGTCATGTAGATCTTTTAGGTCCTGCTACAAAGGTTGGGGAAGAATTGATGGGTATCCCGTCATTTGATACACCTGACTACTCTGAGTTATTTGCAGAGGAAAAAGAAATGATTGGAAAGCTAAAAAAAGCATTCTTAATGGTTGCTGGTAGTGCTGTACAAAAATATGGTCCTGATTTAGAAGAGCACCAACAATTGCTTATGGCTGCTGCCGATATCCTTATTGAAATCTATATGGCAGAGTCTACAATACTACGTACTGAAAAGCTTGCTAAAAGTAAAGGTGCAGAGAATGTAAAAGAGCAAATAGCTATGGCGCAATTATACTTATATGACGCTGTAGATCTTGTAAATGCAAAAGGTAAAGAAGGTATAGCATCATTTGCAGAAGGCGATGAACAACGCATGATGCTTATGGGACTTAAACGTTTTACTAAGTACACAAACTTACCAAATGTAATAGCATTAAGAGAAACCATTGCGGCTAAAATAGTAGCTGAGAATAACTATCCTTTTTAAATAAGAATTTTAGTCAAGTTAAGTTTAATAATGAGAGTTCCCTATACATATTTTGTATGGGGAATTTTTCATTACTATTCCATTATGAGATAAACTAATTCTTTAAAAGCCATAATGGCGTTAAAATAATTGTTATTAAAAAAACTATTATCTTTTTCCTCTAAATAAATTAAGTAGGATCATTACCACCGCTACTACAAGTAATAGATGTATTAATGCACTAGTTACATGAAGGGCAAAACTTCCAAGAGCCCAAGCTACTACAAGTACTAAGGCAATTATATATAATAAATTTTTCATGATATATTTTTTATTGTTCAAAAATTCTTCAAGCTAAGTTATGATATATTATATAGCCTAGTTGTTAGGGTTATCACAATTAGTGTTATAGATATACTAAAAATTATTATCTAAATATTTTCACCTCTCAAATGCAAACAATGTTGCGTCTTTATTTTCTTTATCTTGTATAAGATCTCTTATTATCTGTGCAGCTATAAGACTAAATGTAATACCATTTCCTCCAAAACCTAAAGCAAAATAGCTATTAGGCTTTTTACTATATGAACCAATGTATGGAAGACCGTCTTTAGTAGATCCAAAAGTACCTGCCCAACTAAACTCTGGTATAAAATTAAGGTCAGGGAATAGCTTATTTGCATCAGCAGTAAGTTGTTTTGTCTTTTTTTTCAAGAGTTTATTGCGCTTGGCTGGATCGCTAAATTCTTCATCCCTACCCCCTATCAATACCCTATTATCTGCTGTAGTTCGTATATACAAGTAAGGGTCAGCTGTGTTCCATATAAGCACTTCATCTTTCCAAAAGTTGCGTTCATTATACTGTTCACTCACCACAGCATAAGTTGATAGTAAATCTACAATGGGTTCGTCAATATAATTTACAACTTCATATCCGGTAGCATATATAAGTTTGTTTGCTTTGATAGTATAATCACTTTCGGTAGTAAGCACTACTCCATCTTTTTTATGTTTAATGTCTTTTACAGGCGACCTGTCATAAATTGCATAGCTAGCTTCTGCTGCTTTATATTGTAGTAAGTTGTGTGTAAACATATAAGCATTTGTTAGTGCTCCATGATGTGACAAAATTGCTCCATAACAGTCAATACCATATTGTTTTTTGACTTCTGCTACATTAAGATAGTCAACCTTAAAGCCAGCTTCTTTCCTGGCTTTAAACTCTTTTTTTAACCATACCACATCTTTTTTATAAGCAGCATAATACAGACTGTTTTTCGCTTCGAAATCCTCAATATTAAGTTCCTTAGCAATAGCAGCAAGGTCATTAATTGCTTTATCGCAAAGCTGGTAAGACCTTTCGGCTTTTTTCTTACCTATCATTTCAGTAAGTTTATACAATGGTAGATCTATCTCATATTGCAGTAGCGATGTACTTGCGCTGGTACTCCCAAACCCAATGGTACGAGCATCTATAGTTACACAATTAATACCAGCTTTTACCAAATGATATCGGACTAATGCTCCTGTTATACCAGAACCTAATATAACAACATCTGTTTCAATATCGTGGTCGAGTTTTGGAAAATTGTACGGAATGCCATTTTTAATGATAGAAAACGGATAACCTGATTTTAAGTTCATAGTTAAGTTGAATTTACTTATAAATTTATCATTTTAAAAAATAATATAAATACTAATACCTTAAATTATAATATACATTTAACTATTATTGAAATTTGTAAAGTGTGGGTAAAATATTATAGATTTGTACCACTAATACAGCTACCATGATTAACCCTTCGGCAAGCGGATGGATAGATAAATATTTTTCCCGATATAAGAACAAAATGCCTTCGGACATAAGTACACATGAGTTTTATAAGCTTGTGCGAAATACAGGTTTTGTATATGGGCACGTGTGGGTAGTAAATCATTTGGATGAAGAAGATAGTAAGGGATGGACTGCTGAGGAAACAACTAAAGCTGCATTACTAAATACATTATACGAGTCCTATAGAAAATATACAAAAGACGAAAACTCTATTACTTTTATAGAAAAAACAGTACTATTCTATGAGCAAATGACTCCCGAAGGCTATGGTTTTCTGAAAAGAGTATTACCTAGCTCACCACGCAGTCATGAACTAGAAGGTATTATTGACCAGAGAGTGCGTACTAATGATAATATCATCAGTAGGAACTTTTCGCATATACTTACCAATGCTCTGCTATTTATGGATGTACTTGCCTTTAGGCAATACCTTATTGGTGCTAAAATACCCGATAATTATCTTAGAAAACTAGAAGAAACAGTAGTAAGCCTAGCATCATTAGCTTTAAACAGAAAAACACAAAAAACGGCTTATGATGATTTACTTATAAAGCTGTTTGAATCGTCTGTGCGATATACCAAGCTAAATAAAGTAAATGCTGATAATTTAGAAAAACTAGAGCTTGGTTATTTTGAATCAGAGTTAGAACGCTATTATTTACTAGATATAGCAGGTATGGCTATGTGGAGTGATGGCACTATTGAAAAAACCGAAACAAGCTTTTTATATAAGCTTGCTATACAACTAGATATAAAAGAAGAATATGTAGAAGAAAGTATTACTTTTTTTGATGTCTTTATAAAAGCAAACAGAGAGAATATTCCTTATTTTAAATATTCTAATCCTGTAAAACACTTTTATGACCATGCTTCGCAAAATGTAATACGCCTTATTAAAAGAAATAAAAATAGACTAGGAAAAGAACTTTCTAATAACGGTGAACTAATGGTGTTATTATCTCAATCTACATTACGAAGTTTAGATAGTAGTGAGAAAAAGAAGGTAAAAAAGCAATTGCTAGAAATATGTAAAACGGTACCATCGCTTACTATTTTCTTGTTACCAGGTGGCAGCCTGCTCCTACCTTTACTAATTAAATTTATACCACAACTTTTGCCTTCGGTATTTAATGAAAACCTTGATAACGAATAATAAAAAAAGCCTCATATTTCTATGAGGCTTTTGTTTTTTTAGAATTCTAATCTATCAACTTTATCAAGATCATTATTATTATGTAAATTAACTTCAAGGTCTTTTACTACTCCAGTGTCTAAGCCATATACCCAACCGTGAAGGTGAAGTTGTTGTCCGTTATTCCATGCGCCTTGCACTATCGATGTTTTGGCTAGATCGCGCACCTGCTCTTTTACATTAATTTCTACAAAAGAGTCAAACCTATCACTTTCTTTTACTATAGAATCTAGGTACATTCTATTCTGTCTGTAAACATCTTTTATATGTCTAATCCAGTTATCAATAATGCCAATAGACTGATTTCCCATAGCCGCTTTAACACCTCCGCAACCATAATGCCCACATACTATTACATGTCTTACTTTCAACACATTAACAGCATAGTCTAGCACACTAAGCATATTCATATCAGAGTGTACTACCATATTGGCTATATTTCTATGTACAAATACTTCACCTGGCTGTGCACCAATGATTTCGTTGGCAGGTACTCGGCTATCAGAACAACCTATCCATAATAATGGTGGTTGCTGACCTCCAGCAAGGCGTTTAAAATATTCTGGGTCTTCTGATAGTTTAGCATCCGACCACGCTTTATTATTGTCTAATATTTTTTTATAAAAATCTATTCCCATGATTTTCTTTGTTTTAAATGTTGTTATTTAGTAAATGTCTTGTTTTTCTTTTCTATCATTCACATTATCATCGTTGTGAGTAACAAAAACATTATTATTTTCAGCGTTTTGTAACTGGTAGGCTGTTTTAAAACCTATTAGCGTAACATCTATATTTTCTTCTATCGCTTTTACAGTAGCAAATTCTTCAATAAGGTCAAGTACATCATAGGCTATATATACCGTTTCGGAAGCATCTATTATTACTTTAGAGTTTTCAGGTATATCATTTAATGTTGCTTTTATAGATGCTTTATTAAGAAAAGAGACCTCTTGTGCAAGATCTATATGTATAATATCGCCTTCGTTATATTCTTTTTTTCTAAAATTATAAGCTCTTTTAAGGTTACCTCTAAGAATAAATATAAAACTTATAATCATACCTAACGCAACTCCTTTTAGTAAATCTGTTAGTACTACAGCTAATAATGTAGCTATAAAAGGAATAAATTGATATATGCCTTTACTCCAAAAATGCTTAAGTTTTACAGGTCGTGCTAGTTTATAACCTATTACTATAAGTACTGCTGCAAGTGTAGCAAAAGGTATTTTATTAAGCAAGGTTGGTATTGCCAATACACATAATAGTAATAATACCCCATGAATAATAGCAGACATTTTTGTTTTAGCTCCCGCACTAGCATTTGCCGAAGATCGCACTACTACTGATGTGATAGGCAAACCTCCTATAAGACCACTTATGGCATTACCTATTCCTTGTGCTTTAAGCTCTCTATTAGTATCAGTATAACGCTTATGTACATCCATACGGTCTGAAGCCTCTATACATAAAAGTGTTTCTATAGAAGCTACCACCATAATAGTAGCTGCTGTAACCCATACTTCAACATTTGTTATTGCTGAAAAATCAGGTGTTACTATAACATTTTTAAAATCTTCAAAAGACTCTGGAATTGGTAATTTTACCAAGTGAGAACTGCCTAAAGCAAACGAACTACCTGTATATATAAAAAATTCATTTATAAGGATACCTACAATAACGGCTACCAAAGCACCTGGTAGCATTTTAAGTTTTTTTAGAGCAGGAATTCTTTCCCAAAGTACTAGTATGAATATTGATACAAGCGTTATTATAACGGCTCCACCTTCAAAACGGCTTATAATTTGTGGTATATCAGAAAAAGGATTTCCGCCATCTAATCTAAAAAGTGATTCTGACCCTGAGTATCCTACTATATCATAACCAAGAGCATGCTCTATTTGATTAATAATAATGATGACACCAATACCAGCAAGCATTCCTTCTATTACATTAGAAGGGAAGTAGTTTGAAATACTACCTGCTTTAAGAAATCCGAGTGCCAGTTGCATTAAACCTGCTAAAGATACTGTGAGCAAGAAAGCTTCGAATGAGCCAAGTGTAGAAATGGCTGTTAATACAATAGCTATAAGCCCTGCAGCGGGTCCTGAAACACTTATGTTTGAGTTACTAAGTGATCCTATAACTATTCCTCCTATTATACCTGATAATATACCTGATAATGGCGGAGCGCCAGATGCTAATGCAATACCTAAACATAAAGGTAATGCTACTAAAAAAACTACAAGACCTGATGGAAAATCAGCCTTTAGATTTGCAAAAAGATTCATCTTTTTTGTCATAACCGAAAAGAAATATAATATAAGTTAAGCTAAACGTTTACTATAAACGCTTAAAAAATTGCTCATTACGAGCTTTTACTGTTATATTATATTACATCGGGGGGGGGAGATAAAACATCTCCGAACACACGCTTGTGTCTTCGGAGATTATTTGAAGTTATTTTTGATGATTTTTTTATCGCACCTAAAAAACAAAAACTAAATTCACTAGGACCTGCTTTAATTTCTTTGATCTCTTTGTGAATTTCTTCTTCATTTAAACTGTAACATATAGACACATCAGTATTATCATCCAGCAAACTCACAATAGTAGGAGTTGCTAAGAATGATATAAACATAAGGAGTACTATACTTACTATAAATTTCATTTCGGGGCGAAAATAGGAATTATTATTTATATAAAAATGTTAATATTAATAATAAAATATTAAATTTCTTCCTCACTCCATGCTTTCATCATCCACATAGTTTTTTCTTGTTCTGTAATAAAGTCACTCATCATAGAGTTAGTACCTTCATCATTTATTTTATCTGATTTGTCTAATATTCCCCTTTCTATTTTAAGTATATCAGATAATGATGTCATTATAAGCTGTACAGCGTCTACATCTTTAGATATATTTTTACCTATTTTTAATTTATTATTAGACAAATAATCTTCAAAAGTATGTAATGGCGTACTGCCCAATGTAAGTACTCTTTCGGCAATCATGTCTATTTTTAACTGTGAATCATTGTATAATTCTTCAAATTTTACGTGAAGGTCAAAAAACCTTTTTCCACGAATATTCCAGTGAATACCTCTTAAGTTTTGATAATATACCTGAAAATTTGATAGCAGTATGTTAAGTTCGGCTGCTACAAGCTCTGCTTCTTTTACCGGTAATCCTAAAATATTAGTTTCTACTTTGCTTTCGTTAGTTTTCATAAATATAAGTTTTTATTATTTTGTAAGTATTTTACTCTATAAAGTTAAACAAATTTAACGATAATAATTATAGGCGTTATCAATAGTTTTTATAATTTTATCATAAAAATTTATAATATGACCATAACTCAGTTACAATATGTACTGGCTGTTGCCGAAAATAAAAACTTTACACTAGCTGCAGAAAAATGTTTTGTTACCCAACCTACCTTGAGTATGCAAATTCAAAAACTTGAAGAGGAACTAGGAATACAAATATTTGACCGTAGCAAAAAACCTATACAACTTACTGATGTAGGCGTACAAATAGTAGAGCAGGCAAAAAATATAGTAAATGAATCGGGGAGAATTAAAGATATAGTAGACCAGCAAAAAGGATATATAGGAGGTGAGTTTAAAATAGGTATTATCCCTACTATAATGCCTACGTTACTCCCTATGTTTATGAGTAATTTTATAAAAAAGTATCCGAAAGTAAATCTTATTATAGAAGAGCATACTACCGAAGAAATAATACGACTCATAAAAAACGGACAATTGGACGCAGCTATTGCAGCCACCCCACTTAATGAAGATAGTATAAAGGAAATCGTATTATATTATGAGCCTTTTGTTGCCTATGTTCCTGAAAATATGGATGCTTACAATAAAAAAGAGTTTGAAGTTGAAGATCTTGAACATAATATTGACAATATATTACTACTACAAGACGGACACTGTTTTAGGCATAATATACTAAACTTATGTAAAGCAAAAGGATTGTCTAATGAAAATCACTTTCAAATAGAGAGTGGTAGTTTTGAAACATTGATTAAACTAGCAGATGAAGGCTTAGGAATGACACTACTCCCCTACCTGCATACGCTAGATATGAGTGAAAGAGCAAAGCAAAAACTTCGTCAGTTTAAAGAGCCAAGACCATCGCGAGAAGTAAGCCTTATATACTCTAAAAAAGAGCTGAAATTACATATTATAGAAGCATTAAAAGCTACTATAGCAGGTGTGGTAAAGGGCGCTATTACTTTTCAGGATGTTAAAATTACCAGTCCGTTACAACAAAAGAAATAAACAATCTAAAAAGAAAAAAGGAGCCAATTTTAAAAATAGGCTCCTTTTTTTATTGCTCAACATATGCCAGACAGGCTCTTAATTCAGGCTTTTCGGTCGTAAAATTCTGAAGCCAGTCTACCAGTTGTTCGATCTCATAAGGCAACAGTGTTTTAACTGCTTTTTCTACTTCTTTACAAAACAATTTCTGGTCAAAGCTTACGCTCTCCAATATTTGTTTTGTGTAACTAATCATAGTTCTGGGCATAATTCTTTTACAAATTATAAAATTGGTTATTAGGATAAGAACGTATGTAAATATAATAAAAATTTAAATACGATAATCATTAATATGATATCTTAAGTGTGTTAAAAATTTTAATTTAATATTTTTTTAACAAATAATTAAGGTTTGACAGCTCTTAGCATTTCTCTTTTACCTGGTGGTCCAGGTAGTTTTTCTGTAATAAACCCTGCTTCTTGCATTGCTTTTTTAATAACCGTACGACAAGCATAAGTAACTAATACTCCACCAGTTTTAAGAGCAGAAAACATTTTTATAAATATATCAACACTCCACAACTCTGGTTGTGCATGATAGCCAAATGCATCAAAGTAAATAAGATTGTATGTGTTAACATCATTAATGGCTTCAAAGTGTTGTTGTCGCTTATATAACATAAATTTATCATTAACTGGGATATTTTTGCCCCAATCAGCATCATGCATCTGCTTAAATACATTATCATCTTCCTTTGCATCAAGCTGTGTTACATAGTTAAGCTGTAAAACCTCTTCTGTTGCTACAGGAAATGCCTCTATAGCCGTATAATGTATTTCTTGTCCTGATTTTTTAGATTCTAAATAACTTATAAAAGCATTTAGCCCTGTACCAAAACCTATTTCTAAAATAGAAACAGGCTGACCTTGTGTTAAAGTCAGCCCGTTTTGTATAAATACATGGTATGCCTCTTGTATGGCTCCAAATTTAGAATGATATGTTTCCTTCATTTCGGGTAGGTATATAGTAACCGAACCGTCTGAAGTTGTTATAATTTCTCGCTTCACTATTTAATATATAGTTTCTTAATTCTTGGTATAGGTCCACCACATTTTTGTTCATGACACCTTACACATGCCGATACTGCATCGTTAAAATGCTGTTTTGCATTTAACGAATCGTTATAAATAAGCTCTTGCGCTTGTAAAAACTTAGCAGCCTGATCTTTAAAAAAAGAATCTCTTTCGCCTTCATCTGTCATTACAGAGCCATGGATATTTAAAAAGTGTTCTGGAAAATTACCTATGGTATCTCCATTTATTATACGTTGCTTTAGGCGCTGGTTATCTACATACATCTGCTCCATCAGTGTTGCCATTTCAGACATCTCGTACATTTTAAAATCTTTTTCTACCGATGTAGTGTCTGTACTAGATACCTGCGTATCAGCAGCAGATTCTGTTTTACCGCCACAACTCCACAACATCAATGATATTGATATAACTATAAATAAGGTTTTACTCATTTACTTTGTTATTAAAACACCATCAGCCATAAATCCGTAAGTAACTTCAGGCTCAGTTATTTGGTCTATTTCTTCTTGCGATTTTCCACCATCTTTAGCATAGTGCTTTAGCTCTGCAACCGATACTTCGCTTACAAATGCTTTACCACTAACTACTGCTTCTTGATCTGTTGCATTTAATGGTACAAAAAAGGCATAATCTTTAAACTTAACAAAAGATTGTTTTTCATCAGGAAGTTCCATAGCCATCCAGCAACCTTTCTTTTGGCACACATCTTTAATAGATGATTTAAACTTAACATTTACAGTATCGCCAGGTTTAAGGTTTTTGTACTTTTCTAGCATTTCTGCTTTATCAATTGCATTTTCAGCAAGTATTTCATCTCCAAATGTTTCATAAACTGGAGCTTCTTCAGTAACTGTTTCAATAAGTGTTTCAGATGTTTCTGACTTATTTTCTTTACAACCAGTCATTAATAAAACTGTTGCAGCAAGTAATGCTATATTTTTCATTTGTAACAAAATTTTAATTTTATACAGCAAATTTATGTAAAAACTATAAATATCCTCTGTTAATCGTTACTATAATGCTTATTATTTAAAACTTAATCGCTTGTCTAGCTTTAAAATACTATGCAAAAGCTCAATAAACCGCTTTTTTTATTAAATTTGCGCGAAACACAACACATTTATTTACCCCACAAAACTTAACCTTTAATGAGCAATAACGCTGACAATATTATCATTAACAGAGCCGAAACTACTAAAATTGACTCTGTAGATTTTGAAAACCTTACTTTCGGAAATATTTTTACTGATCATATGCTTATTTGCGATTATAAGCAAGGCGTATGGGAAAAACCTATTATAAAACCATACGAACCATTTCTTATAGACCCTTCGGCTAAAGTATTTCATTACGGACAAGCTATTTTTGAAGGTATGAAAGCTTATAAAGACGATCATGATGATGTTTGGCTTTTTAGACCTGATGAAAATTATAAGCGTTTTAATAAATCGGCTGCAAGACTAGCAATGCCCGAAGTTCCTGAAGATGTTTTTATTGAAGGGATGAAAAAGCTTATTGAAATTGATGAAAAATGGGTAAAAACAGGTATGGGTAATTCGCTATACATACGCCCATTTATGATTGCTACAGGTCCTGGTGTTATAGCTGCACCTGCACAATTTTATCGTTTTATGATTATACTATCTCCTGCAAAATCATATTATTCAGGGGAGGTTAAGGTTATAATTGCTGAACATTACAGTAGGGCTGCCAATGGAGGTATTGGGGCAGCAAAAGCTGCTGGTAACTATTCGGCACAATTTTACCCTACTAAACTAGCAAATGATTTAGGTTTCCAGCAAATTATCTGGACGGATGATGCTACCCACACAAAGCTAGAAGAAGCAGGTACTATGAATGTGTTTTTTAGAATAAACGATACCTTATACACAGCACCTACTAGCGAAAGAATATTAGACGGGGTTACTCGAAAAAGCTTATTAGACATAGCTAAACGCGAAAATATAAATGTAGAAGTACGACCAGTACTAGTAGAAGAGCTAATAAAAGCTGCCGAAAATGGTACATTACAAGAAATTTTTGGGTCAGGTACTGCCGCAGTAGTAAACCCTATTGTAGGTTTTAGTTATCAAGATAAGTATTATGAGTTACCAAAACAGGAAAACTCAGTAGCGTTACAACTAAAGCAAAAGCTTAACGACATACAATATAAAATAGCCGAAGATACTTTTGGCTGGACTGTAAAAATATAGTTCCTATTTTTAGAGTAAAAGACTAAGGCAGCTATATAGCTGCCTTAGTCTTTTATTATTTTTTTAGTATACTCGAAAAATCAGGTTTAAAATAATCTGGCCCTTTCATTACTTTACCATCTTCACGATAAATTGGTTTTCCATCGGCACCCAGTTTACTCATATTACTACGTTGTATTTCATCAAACACAGCCTCTATTTTATCTTGTAGCCCGTGTTCTAATATAGTACCACAAAGTATATATAGCATATCGCCAAGAGCATCAGCAATTTCTACAATATCATTATTTTGTACTGCTTCAAGGTATTCTTCATTTTCCTCTTTCATAAGGTTATAACGAAGTAAGTTTACATTTTCGCCTAATG
Organism: Flavobacterium arcticum; assembly: GCF_003344925.1. Classification (NCBI taxonomy): domain Bacteria; kingdom Pseudomonadati; phylum Bacteroidota; class Flavobacteriia; order Flavobacteriales; family Flavobacteriaceae; genus Flavobacterium; species Flavobacterium arcticum. The sequence goes on from NZ_CP031188.1 coordinate 2,831,359, forward strand.
AGTCTTTAGGCGTATTACTCACACCTATTCCAAATGCAGTATGAAATTCTTTTACAGCTTCAAGTTGTTTTTTCATTCTTATTATTTTTATTGGTTTAAAAATACCTTAAAATAAATGGGTTGTTGTAATTTTGCAAAAAAGATTTTAACATGTTTACAACAGGTCAATGGTCATTTGCAGCATTTTTTATAATTATTTTTGTCACTGCCATGATATATGTATATCGTAAAGATTTAAAGCTTCATAAAAAATATTACAAAGGCAACTATAAGGTACTATTAGTCTTTTTAGGTTTTATAGCATTATTATTTTTTATTAAAATTTATTTAAAGGAGTAGTACATAAAATAAATGAACTAAAAATCCCCATATATGGGGATTTTTTTTTAACATATAAATGTTGATATTTGTTATATTAACCTATAATACATACACACATCTTATGGAAACTTACAATTGCTTCGGCTATCACTACTCTAACCACCTAGCTAAACTAGAAGTAGCATTGCCCAAAGAAGATTATGATTATGAATATTGCAATATCTCTACCAGTAACTGGAATGGATTAGTTATAAGCTTAAAAATGAAAATTGACGACCCTGGGCACGGATTAGACAACCCAGACATGAATTTTGAAACTCTTTTAATAGACTTAGATAAAGTATCTAAAATAAGTAGTCCCCATGCAGCCAGTTTTGATTACAGCAAACCTATAATTGTTTTTATATATCATCATAAAGACACCAATTCATATGCAACAAATGATATGTTCTGCCATACAGAGCTTTGTAACAGAACGACGATAGATGCCTCTATATTGAAAGGTATTTGTCAGAGTGTTGCGGGTCCTGCAAAAATAGGAGTTGGTTCACTTGAAAGACTTTAAAATATAAATGAAATATATTATCCATAATATAGCCGTGTTGTGTAATATCTTATTATTCAGCACGGCTTTTTCTCAAAACTCAAAACAAATAATTAACCTCCAGAACAAATTGCATTCTGGCAACTCTACTGGGTTTGAAATTGCCTTGAAAGAAATAGACAGCTCCTCACTATCTCTTCAGGATAAGGCTTTATATTATTATCTTAATGCAAAAAATTATGAAGTTAATAATGAAGATGATAAAGCATATGAATATCTAAGAGTCTCAAGAAGTTTATACATCGCTATAGACAGCATTGGAAAAGCGATGGATATAAATCTTGACATTACCTATCTGTTACAGTCTCAAGAACAAAATAATATACGCTACAAGTCATATATCGAAGAATATATTGGTTATGCAGAAGAAATAAAAGACACACTAAGATTGGCACGTGGTTATGGCAATATGGCAATGTATCATGCTTTTAATGGAGATTATCCAGTATGCGTTAATTATTATAGAAAAGGCTTAAACCTTATAAAAGGACAAAACCATAAAACCGTAGAATCTGCTTTCTATAACAACTTAGCAAATCTATATAATGAAAATCTACACCAACCTGATTCAGGAATCTATTATCTAAAAAAAAAGTTTATAATACTTAATGAGATAAATGCTGCTCCAGAAGATTATTACCATTATTATGTAAACCTAGCAGCATCCTATCATCATAAAAAAGACTTCGTTACTGCTAATATACATTTACAATCGGCAGATAGTTTACCTATAACAAACTATGAATTAAAATCGAAATTTATTATATATAGTAATTTCCATAAAAACTATGCCGAATTAGGCGACTATGAAAATGCTTATAAATACCTGTTATTAACACAACAGTATAATGACAGTATAAATGTAACCGAACAAAATATTGCTATAAACGATATACATACCAAGTATAAGACTAAGGAAAAAGAACTTGAAAATGAATTACTAAAAAAAGATGCAAAAAACAGTGAAATTTTGCTTTACATTATTGTTGGGTTACTGTTCGTAAGCATTGTTATAGCATTTCTTATCGTAAAAAATGCCAAAAGAAAAGAAAAAATTTCACGTCAAGAGAAACTTATCGAAAAACAAAAACTAGAAAAAGCATTAAAAGATTATGAACTAAACAGCATAGATATTATGCTTGAAGGGCAGGAAAAAGAACGGCAACGTATTGCTAATGAACTGCACGATAATTTAGGTAGTATGCTTGCCACATTAAAAATAAACTTTGAAAATTTAAAGTTAAGAAAAGGCGAACTAAGAGAAGACGAATACAAATTATATAAAAAAACAGATGAGCTTATAGAAGAGGCATACCAAAAAGTTAGAAGATTGGCTCATGTTAAAAATGCAGGGGTATTAGCCAGCGAAGGGCTTATACCTGCTTTAAAGAAATTAACCGAAAAGGTATCTGTTCCTTCATTAAAGTTTGACTTTAGCGCCTACGGTTTCAATGAAAAATTACACAATAGTCAGGAAATTGCTATATTTAGGATTGTGCAAGAGCTTACCACTAATATTATAAAACATGCACAGGCTACAGAAGCTTCTATACAACTAACAAATCATGATGATATAATTAATGTTATTATAGAAGACAACGGAGTAGGATTTAATATTGATAAAATTGATCCTGAAGACGGAATGGGTATTGTTTCTATACAGAAAAAAATAAAACAACTTGGCGGTAGCTTTGTTGTAGACTCTACACCTAATAAAGGTACAACCATACTAATAGACCTACCAATATGATAAATCTTGTAATAGCCGAAGATCACCAATCATTAATAGACGGTATCAAAATATTTTTAGAATATGAAGATGATATATGTGTTGTAGGCGAAGCTAATGATGGAGAAAGACTGCTTGAAATTGTACATCTTAAAAAACCAGATGTTGTACTTACAGATATACGTATGCCTAAAGTAGACGGCATTACAGCTACAAGGCTTATAAAAAAAGAATTTCCGAATTGCCACGTTATTGCTTTTAGTATGTTTGAGCAAGACGAAGCCATAACCCAAATGGAAGAGGCAGGAGCATCAGGTTATGTAGTAAAAAACTCATCACTAAAAACAGTAGTAAACGCTATAAAAGGTGTTATGGAAGGTGAAAAATTCTTTGATGATTCTTTAAGAAAAGAACATGACAGAAAAGGTAATAGCGATGCTATATTAAGTAAAAGAGAAATGGAGATTGTAAAATTAATAGGCCAAGGTAAAACGTCTCTGGAAATTGCCGATTTACTATTTATAGGAAAAACAACTGTTGATACACACCGAAAAAACATCTTGAAAAAATTAAACTTGCAAGGAAAAAGTGAACTATTACGCTATGCTATGGAGCGCAAGTATGATTTTTAACAAGGTGTTAAAATTTAAAAATACCCATTAATGGGTATTTTTTACCATTAGTAATTTCAACACCTTTGCCAAAGAAGTTAAACAAGTAACTACTATTGATCCATCCAATCAATTCAATTATTTCTTCTTTCAATTCAATTATGTAGTTTCTTAAATTTATTCAAAGTAGTTGGTTTAGCGAAAAAATATCCCCTCAGGGATATTTTTTTTTGTTAAATACTATTGAAAAACGCTACTGGCATATAATTTGTAAGAATGCAGAGTTAAGATGTTAAAATATTTAATACCTTTAAATTATTAATCAATAAAATATTTATTATGAAATCAAGATCTCTACATCTATCATTACTTTTTGCTTTAGGACTTACAATAACCAACTGCTCTACGCATAATGTGCAGCGTGTAAGCGAAAATACAGTAACCGACCTTAGTGGACGTTGGAATGAAACCGATTCTAGACTTACTGCCGAGGAAATTACTGCCGAACTTATGGAACATGGATGGTATAGTACTTATGCTTCTGAAAATAAAGGAAAAAAGCCTGTTATAATTGTAGGTATGATTGTTAATAAATCACACGAGCATATAGCTATAGAGACTTTCTCTAAAGATATAGAAAAAGAGATTATTAACTCTGGTAGGATGAAACTGGTACAAGCAGGAAATATGCGTGAAGAAATAAGAGCTGAAAGATCTGACCAACAAAACTTTGCATCGCAGTCTACAATGAAAAAATTTGGTCTTGAAAACGGAGCCGATTTTATGCTACAGGGAACCGTAAACTCTATTGTAGATCAATATTCAAAAGAAAAAACAATATACTATCAGATAGATCTTGAATTGACTAACATACAAACTAATGAAAAAGTATGGATAGGCGATAAAAAGATTAAAAAATACATTGGCAAAAAACTGTAAGCCAATATATACCTGATATTTTATGAAAGCAATTAAAAACAAACGTACCGTTGTAAAAACGGTAATGCTACTGTTATTGATAGGCTTTCAATCCTGCGGAACCTACAACTCCAAAACCTCAGATATTGAAAGCGACCTCTATAACGGCAACTTTGACAAAGCTGTTGCCGGCATAGAAGGCAATAAGTTCCTTAAAAAGAAGAGGAATAAGCTTTTATACCTTATGGAGAAGGGTAAAGTAGAGTATATGCGTGGTAATTATGAGATCAGCAACAAGCTCTTAGAAGAGGCTTATATATTGATAGATGATATAATAAAAACAAATGCAGGGCAAGCAATTGCATCAAAACTTACCAACCCTATGGCAATGCCATATAAAGGTGAAGATTTTGAAAAAGTCACTATTTATTACTACAAAGCTTTAAACTACTTTATGTTGGGCAAGCCCAACGAAGCACTTGTAGAAGCCAAAAGGATAAACATTAAGCTATATGAGCTTAACGAGAAGTATAAAGAAAATAAAAACAAATATAGCGAAGATGCTTTTTCGCAGATATTGCAAGGTATAATATACGAGTCAGTAGGCGATATCAATAATGCTTTTATAGCCTATCGTAATGCCGAAGAAATATATACTAAAAATGGAGGCGACTTTTTTGGCGTACCAATGCCAGAGCAGCTAAAAAAAGATTTATTGCGCACCTCAAAACTAATGGGGTTTACCCAAGAGTATAATGATTATCGCACTAAGTTTAATATTGCTGTAGAAGACACACCAAAAAAAACAACTCCAGAAGATTATCAAGCAAAGCCAACAAGCGAAGCTATTATATTTTGGGAAAACGGTGTAGGTCCTGCAAAAGATCAAATAGTAATTACAGCATCGGGTGGTAGCGGAATATTTTATGGCAGCTATATGGATGGTGATATGCTAGAAGAAATTATTATTCCTATACCTACTGGTGCAAATATTGGTAGTATAAATGCTATAGCTATACCTAAATATCGCGAAAGAGGTGCTTATTACAATAAGGCTGAAATTATAGTTAATGGAAAACCGCAAAACTTTAACCTCGCACAAGATTTTTACCCCATAGCAAAACAATGTCTTAAAGACAGAATGCTACGTGAAACTATAGGTCTTGTAACGCGGTTTGCAGCAAAAAAAGCGACAAGCGCAGGACTAGGTGCTATAGGTAAACAACTACTAGGAGACACAGGGGGCGACCTAATAAAGTTAGGTGCTGATGTAGCGGGAGCTGCAACCGAAAAAGCAGATACACGAAACTGGCAAACATTACCTGCCACAATATCTTATACACGTGTACCATTACATGAAGGCGAAAACAAATTTATAATCCGTAAGTATGGACCAATGGGCGTAGATACCGATACACTTTATATCCCCTATAAACGTGGTTTACAAATTGTAAGTTATTTTGATGTTGGACGAACACAAGTTATACCCAACACTCCTGTTGCAAAACCTTTACTTGAAAATCCTAGTGCTACAACGCTACAAAAAAATAGCTTCGAGCAATCAAAAGGTACGACTGCATTAGTAAAACCTATTTCTAAGTCTGAACCAGAAACAACAGTAACCAATAAAGTACTTGCAAAGTATAATACTTGGACAGACGGCGGTAATGGTATATCTTATAAAGTAACGTATGAAACAGAAAATCGAGGCGGAAAATTGTTTTATGTAAAAAAAGTAATCTTACAATCTGATAATAAAGATACGTCTAATGTTACTTTTACCGTGACTGAAAAACCTTTTAACCGCAGTTTTATAGAAGTAAATGAATTTGAGTATTATGATAGCCAAATGAATCAAAAAGCAGAAAAGCAATATTATAAAATTACCGAAAAGATAAAGCCAGGTAAAGAAACAACTGCGGTAACGGTATATCAAACTTTACCAGACTTTTATGTAACCATACTTAATATTAAATAATTATGAAAAAGATATTCTTATTACTTTGTTTACTAGGAGGAATAATACTCGCACAAGCGCAAACTGATAACGGATGGCAAAAATGGGAACAAACTAACTGCTATAGTAAAGTTAATTTCAGACTAAAGTATGTAGGTCAAAACGGCACACAGCACCATTGGCAAGTACAATTTAAAAATGAATATCCTCAAATTATTTCGTTTAACTATCACGTAACAGATAAGTTACAAGAATATAACATCACTACACACAGAAAAACACTTTATGCCAATAAAGTAAGTGATATAACAGATGTGTATACTAAAGAAGAAGATGTTTTTTTATTGGTAGATAAATTGAGCTTATCGCCTTATCCCGAAAACTTTTTAGACTGCGATCATTAAAATACAAGCCCGTTATACGGGCTTTTTTTATGTTAGTATCTTACAAGAAATATTTATATTTTTACATGAACTTAAATTTTCACTATATGAAAATTGCAAAATATATTTTCTTACTATTGCTTTTGGCTTCGGTAGCATTTACTGTATTTATAGCCACCCATGATGGCAAATATGAAATTAAGCAAAGTAAGCTTATAAAAGTACCTAAAACTTCGTTGTATAATTATATAAACGACTATACCAACTGGAATACCATTAATATACTTGCTGATACTGATTCTACTACAGTATACACCTACCCTACTGATAAAACTATAGGTAAAGGAGCAATAGCTAACTGGAATACAGGAGAAAGAGAAGGAGAAATACAAACTGTAAAGACTGTAAAACATGACAGTATTATACAGTATGCTTATACTGATAATGAAAAACAAGAAATAATTTGGACATTTAAAGATACACTAAATAGCACAAAAATAAGTGTAAGAATAAAAGGTAAATTAACTTTTACAGAAAAAGCATATGCCATAATAAGAGGTAGCATAGAGAATCGTGCAGAAGCTGCATTAAAACAAGGGCTTACTAAAATGAGTCATTTTATAGAAAAAGAACTTACCACTTATAACATAATGGTAATGGGTAAAACCATAAAAACAAACAATTTCTATTTAGGTTATACTGTAACAGGAAGTATCGAAAATATTGATAAAAATATAATTGCTGTACTGCCTAAGTTATTAGACTTTATAAAAACAAATAGAATTAGCACCAAAGGAGAACCGTTCGTTATTTATGATAAAAAATACAATCGTAATACTACTAAAGCAATCTATACTATTTGTATTCCTATCGAAGAGGAAATTATTACATCCGAAGGAAGTGAATTTGAAGGTGGAGTACTGCAATCATTCCCTGCTCTTAAAACAACACTTAAAGGAGATTACTTAAACCTGAAAAAAGCATGGGCTACTTCCAATAAGTATATTGAAGAGAAAGCGTTAGTAATAGATACTACAAGAAACTATGTAGAGGTATATCGCAACGGATTGCATCAATCTAAAAATCCGTCAGAATGGATTACTGATATTTACTTCCCGATAACTATTACTGATAGCTTAACGAAAACTGTTATACTACCCAATGCAAGACTAACTCCTGTACAACAAGCATCAAGGCAAGAAGTAGAAAAAACATCTACTCCTGCCAGTATGATAAATGATACTACACCCGAAAATTAAGCCAGAATATTACTATTTTTATTTATAATATATTTCACAACTGTTTCGGCAGCATGTAGCCCAAATAGTGCGGGCATCCAGCTATTAGTACCATAAAATGATTTCTTATAGTTTGTACCATCAGTTGTTTTTATACTTGTTTCATCGGGTGATTCTACAGAAAAAACGACTTTCACTCCTCGTGATATTCCTTCTCTTCTTAACCGTTTTCTAATGATTTTAGCTAACGGACAGTATTCTGTTTTACTTATATCAGTAACTTTTACTTTAGATGCTTCATATTTACCACCAGCCCCCATGTTGCTGATTATTTTAACTTTTTGCCGCCTTGCTGACATGATTAAATTTAGTTTTGGGGTAATACTATCTATACAGTCCAATACATAATCATAATCTTTAGTAACTAGTTCATAAGCACGTTCTGGCGAAAGAAACTCTTTAATTCTTATCAGTTTTAACTCAGGATTTATATCCATTAGCCTATCGCCTACAATATCTACTTTTGGTTTATTTACTGTAGAGTGTAATGCTGGCAACTGCCTGTTAATATTGGTTATATCTACTATATCGCCATCTACAATAGTCATACTGCCTACTCCTGCTCTAGCGATAAATTCGGCTGCAAACGAGCCTACACCCCCCATCCCTACTACTAACACATGGGCATTTTTTAATCTTTCAAGTCCTTCTTTTTTAAACAAAAGCTCGGCACGCTCTGTCCATTCAGCCATTCCTAAAAACCGTTTTAAAGTTGTTATTTATTATATTTTTAATATTCTCTATATCTGTATTTCTTGCCGTTGCTGCCTTTTTATACACTTCGCCTATACCTTCTTCAATAGTATCAGTTTCTAAGAAAAAACGATTTTCAGGTACTTGAGCTAGCACTTCTAAAAGTTCAGGGTTTCGCAACAGGTATTTACCAAATGATAAGTAAAAGCCATTATCTAATAACTGTTTTGCTACTTGTGCATTTTTAGAAAAGCCATGTACGATAATTGGTACATTGGGCTGTATCTTATTTTTTATGGCAATCAATTCCTGAAATGCAGCAACGATGTGCAAAATTACAGGTTTATTGTATTTTTTTGCTAATAGCAATTGCTTTTCAAAAATAGCTTCCTGAATTTCGAGAGATATCTCGATACGTTTATCTAAACCACACTCGCCCAGCGCCAAGCAATTATCCATTTACAATCGCTGTTCTATAATTGCTAAATTCTCTTCTACCTTTTCCTCATCAATATACCAAGGGTGTATTCCTGTAGAAAAATAAGGTACATCAATAGCCTCATACGGGTAGCGATTTACTACCTCTAAAATATTGGGGGTATTAGTAAAGTTATGGGTATGGAGGTTGTAGAGCATCTTCGCTATGAAATTCGATAAATCACTTACGAAATTACCCCACTACCTATAAGCTCATCGGCGATATACCAAGCAGCAAACTGTCCTTCGGTAATAGCACTTTGAGGCTCATCAAAAGAGATATACATACCGTTATCAAACTTATGAAGCGTTGCTTTTTGTAAGTCCTGACGGTAACGAATACGTACCATGACTTCCATAGTTTCACCATCTTTCAATGCTAAATCTTCACGAATCCAATGCACTTCATTCTTTTGAATAAACAATGCCTTACGGAATAAACCTGGGTGAGCATTACCTTGCCCTGTATATATAGCATTACTAACTACATCAGTAGCAATAATAAAAAGTGCCTCTTTAGTTCCGCCTACATTAAGCCCTTTACGCTGCCCAGTGGTAAAATAATGTGCCCCTTGATGCTTACCAACAGGTTTACCCATTTCGGGAGTATAAACCGTTTTTTTAGCTTCATAGGCTAACTGCTCTTTTACTGATGTAAATTGAGGTGTATCTGTATTATAAATAGCAGCATCGGCGGCTATTTCATATATAATTCCTTCTTTAGGTTGAAGTTGTTGTTGTAAAAAATCAGGCAAGCGTACTTTACCAATAAAACAAAGTCCTTGCGAGTCTTTTTTATCCGCAGTAACTAGTTCCATCTTTGCTGCAATTTCACGCACCTGTGGTTTAGTCAACTCTCCTATTGGGAATAATGCTTTACTCAACTGCTCTTGCGATAGTTGGCATAAAAAATACGATTGATCTTTATTGCCATCTGCTCCTGCTAAAAGCTGATATACTTCTTCTCCATCTTTCTCTATTGTTCCTTTACGGCAATAGTGTCCTGTAGCCACATAATCAGCACCAAGGCTGAGGGCTATTTTCATAAATACATCAAACTTTATTTCGCGATTACAAAGCACATCAGGATTAGGTGTCCTGCCTTTTTCATATTCGTTAAACATATAGTCAACGATACGTTCTTTATATTGCTCACTCAAATCGACTGTTTGGAATGGTATGCCTAGTTTTTCGGCAACCAACAGTGCATCATTACTATCTTCTAGCCATGGGCATTCATCAGATATGGTAACCGAATCGTCATGCCAGTTTTTCATAAACAAGCCAATAACTTCATAGCCTTGCTCTTTAAGCAAATAGGCTGCTACACTCGAATCTACCCCTCCTGATAATCCTACTACTACACGCTTCATTGTTATTCTTTCTAAAAATTGCTGCAAAGGTACGGCAATTTTCAATATTACTCCCTTATCCTTTTTAGTTCTATTTTCAGATTGGTTTTATCTTCTTCTTTTACTAGTTTACCATTTTCAAAATATTCCCAAACACCTGTTTTTATATTGTTTTTAAATTCACCTTTGCTAGATATTTCGCCTGTTGCATCTCTAAAAATAGCCATACCATGTAGCACATCATTTTTATATGTAGACTCTTCAAGTAACGTACCGTCTTCTGTATATTTTTTATATACACCATTTTTAAGTCCATCTTTGTACTGGGCTTCTTCGGCAATATTTCCGTTAGGGAAATATACTTTTCGCATTCCTGTTAGCTTTCCTTTGCTATATTGTTCTATAGAAAGTATCGCTTCTTTACCAGGATGATAAAACTTCCACTCACCTTCACGAAGCCTGTTTACCTCTTTACCTTCACTTAGTTTTTTACCTTTCTCATCATAAAATATAGTATATGATACTCCGTTACCTGCACTAAAATCGCGTGTGGCAATCAAGGTACTATTTTTATCGTTTTGATAAAATTTAAATACACCTGTCTCTTTACCATGATTAAATGCACCCTCATATCGTGGTAGCTTGGTTGTATCATAAACATCACCCCATTTACCGTGACGCTTGCCTTTATCGTCAAACTTATTATCTTGTGCCCATGTACTAACAGTAGTTATGAGGAAAGCTAGTAGTACTGCAAATTTTATCTTCATATTAAAAATTATATACTTTTTTATTATATCCCTAAATATAGTTTATTTATTATAACGCAAAATATATGCCCAATCAAAAAAGCACTCCGAAGAGTGCTTTTTAAAATTATTTTTTGCCTTGTTTTGTTTTCTGCTGCTCTTGTGCTTGTTCCATCATGGCTTGCATTTTCTGCTGAAACTTGCCTTGCTTTTTCGGCTTGGCTTTATGTTCCTGAATCATAGCGTGTACTTTATCTTCTTTTACAATGTAATTTTTAATTACAAACATAATACCTATAGTAATAAGGTTAGATATAAAGTAGTACAAACTTAACCCTGATGCATAGTTATTAAAGAATATAAGCATCATTACTGGAGATATGTATATCATTACCTTCATAATCTTACCCATATCTGGCATACCTTCTTGCGGTGGCTGAGCCATACTCTGGTCGCCCGTTGTCATTTTCATATAGAAGAATATTGCTAGCGAGGCTAATATTGGAAATAAACTTACGTGGTTACCATAAAATGGGATATAAAAATCTAAATGTATAACAGAATCATAAGATGATAAATCATCTGCCCAAAGGAAGCTTTTTTGTCTCAATTCAAAATATGATGGGAAGAATTGGAAAAGTGCATAGAATACAGGAATTTGCATTAGGGCTGGTAAACATCCTGCCATAGGACTCACACCTGCCTTATTGTACAGCTTCATTGTTTCCTGCTGCTTTTTCATTGGGTCTTTCTTATACTTCTCGTTAAGCTCTGTGATTTCAGGACGAATTACCTTCATCTTAGCTTGAGATAAATATGACTTATAAGTAACTGGCGACATTACAAGCCTTATTAGTATAGTAAAGATTATAATCGCTATACCATAAGGTATAAAACCACTTAATAACCCAAATAGAGGTATAAAAACATAACGGTTTATCCAACCAAAAATACCCCAGCCTAATGGCATTACCTCGTCTAGGTTTTTATCATAACTATTTAATATCTTATAGTCTGAAGGACCATAGTACCAGTTCATGTTATAGCTCAACTCACCGCCTTTAAACTCTAATGGTATTTTAGTAGAGAAACTTTTTGTAAATAATGTATCTACTTCTTCATCCTTAACTAAGTTTTCCGATTTCATATCGACAGTCTTAAAAGGAGTATCTGTCAATAGTATAGAAGTAAAGAAGTGTTGTTTATAAGCAACATAAGTAACTTCTTCGGCAGTTTCTGCCTCATTACTACCTTGCCCTAAATCATCATCTTTACCATCTTCATATTCATAAACCAAATCAGTATATCTATTTTCATAGGTAACACTTTTTTCATTACGATAAGCCTTTAACTGCCATTCTAAATCCATTGGTTTAGACGTATTAACAATATCAGCAAGTCCTTGTGTACGGATTGAGAAATCCATCATGTAGTGATTAGGTTTCAGTACATAACGGTACTCTAAATATTGCTGCGGTCCTGCTTTAAGACGCATAGTAAGTACTTGGTTTTCTCCCTCTTTACTTACTACAGGTTCAAAATAAAGATCTCTTGTGTTAAGTATACGGTTATCTTTAGTCTGAATTTGCAGGTTAAGATTAGCGTTATTATCTTTTATAAGAGATACTATTTCATTTGAGTTTTTATGAAATTGCTCAAAATTATTTAAAGTAGCCGTTTTTATATAACCACCTTTATTGGCAATACTTAATGATAATAGCTCATTTGTAATTTCTGTTATGTTATCTTTTGCAGATGGTAGTGTAGCACTGTATGCAAATGCCCCTAATGAACTTTTATACTGCGATAGAGTTACTGAGTCGCTAACAGTAGTATCTTTTTCTACAATAGCAGCATTTGTCTCTGTTAACTGTTGTTGGCTAGATTTATCTATCTGCTCCTTCTTTTCTTCTTCTTGTAACTGTGCTTCGGTATTAGCTGTTTGGTTGTAGATCATCCATATAAGTAGAGCCCCTATTAAACCAAACCCAAGTAACGTTTTAACGTCTAATTTTTTTTCTTCCATCTATATTTAAAAATTGTTTCTTTTATCTAATTCCTATTGCAAACAGTTATATAATTATTTTTTCCCTGCTACAGCAGCTTTTATAAAGTGTACAAATAACGGATGTGGGTTGGCTACTGTACTTTTATATTCTGGGTGATATTGTACCCCTATAAAAAATGGATGGTTTGGTAACTCTATTACCTCTACCAATCCTGTATCTGGGTTAATACCTGATGCTTTTAAACCTGCTTTCTCTAAAGCCTCTCTATACTCGCTATTAAACTCATAACGATGGCGGTGTCTTTCTTGTATTTCGGCAGCACCATATATTTCTTTAGCAAGCGAACCTTCTTCAAGGTTACATTTCCATGCGCCAAGACGCATTGTTCCGCCTTTATCGGTTATGCTTTTTTGCGCTTCCATTATATTAATAACAGGGTTATTAGTACTCGCATTCATCTCTGTAGAGTTAGCATCTTTTAATCCTAATACATTTCTAGAATACTCTATAACTGCCATTTGCATACCAAGACATATACCTAAAAATGGCATATTGTGCTCTCTTGCATAGCGTACAGTTTCTATTTTACCTTCTATACCACGCTCTCCAAAACCAGGAGCGACTACTATACCATCAAGCCCTTTTAGCTTTTCGGCTACATTTTCTCTATCAATATACTCTGAATGAATACTGATAACATTAACTTTTGTTTCGTTAGTGGAGCCCGAATGTATAAAGGCTTCTAATATTGACTTGTACGAATCTTGTAATTCTACATATTTACCTACAAGACCTATATTTACTGTATGTTTAGGGTTTTTAAGTCTAAACAAGAACTCATTCCATTGTTTTAAATCGGGTGTGTTCTTTTTTGGTAAATCTAGTTTTTTAAGCGCTACTATATCTAACCCTTCTTCTAGCATAAGGTTAGGCACATCATATATTGTAGAAGCATCTATAGACTGTATTACCGCTTCGCGTTTTACGTTACAAAATAAAGCTAGTTTTTGCTTCAAGTCGCTAGAAAGTTCATGCTCTGTACGACAAACAAGGATATCGGCTTTTATACCGCTTTCCATTAATGTTTTTACCGAGTGTTGTGTTGGCTTTGTTTTTAGTTCTCCTGCAGCAGCAAGGAAAGGTACAAGCGTTAAATGAATAACAATACCATTGTTTTCGCCAAGTTCCCAAACTAATTGTCTAACCGACTCTATATAAGGTAGCGATTCAATATCGCCTACTGTACCACCTATCTCTGTTATTACAATATCATAATCGCCACTATGCCCCAATTGTTGCATACGGTCTTTAATCTCGTTAGTAATATGCGGTACTACTTGTACCGTTTTACCAAGAAACTCTCCTCTTCTCTCTTTTTCAATCACCGAAAGATATACCCTACCAGTAGTAACGTTATTTGCTTGCGAAGTAGGTACATTTAAAAAACGCTCATAATGCCCTAAGTCAAGATCTGTCTCAGCACCATCATCTGTTACATAACATTCTCCATGTTCATATGGGTTAAGTGTACCTGGATCTACATTAATATACGGGTCAAATTTTTGTATTGTAGTTCTGTATCCTCTTGCTTGCAGTAGTTTTGCTAAAGAGGCAGCAATAATACCCTTACCAAGTGAAGAAGTCACACCTCCTGTAACAAAAATATACTTTGTTTGATTCATTATAATATTTGTTGTGTTGTAGTTGTAAAAAACGAGGCAAAAGTACGAAAATTAATCTTGATGGGATTAATAGAGTCAACGATTTTTAATACAGTACTACTTCTAGGTATTAGTAACTAATATTATAATAATGTTACACTAATTTATGGTTTATTATATTGTGCTTTAATATTTCGCACTATATTTTCTAGTCCGTTAACTTTTAGCTCGTATACTAATTGTAACTGCTGCCCTAACTGTCCTTTAGGGAAACCCTTGTTACTATACCATACTACATAATATTCAGGCAAATCTATAAGGTAACGCCCTTCATATTTACCAAAAGGCATTTTAGTATGCGCTAGTTTTATTAAAAATTCTTTTTGTTGCTTAGTAGAGATCGGTTCCAAATATTACCAATTAAAAGTTACATCTTTTTCAATATCTGGGTGCAAGCTTTTATGTACTGGGCAAGTTAAAGCAGTTCTTTCTAATATTGTTCTTGCTTTTTCATCAGCATCAGATTTCATAGTAAATACTACTTCTATTTTAGATATTCTACGAGGTTCTGATTGCATATATTTTGTAACCTCAGCTATAGAGCCTTCTATATTAACACTCATATCGCCGGCTTTTATCCCCATAACGGTAAGCATACAACTTGCCAGCCCGTTAGCTACAGTATCGGTAGGTGAAAAGGCTTCGCCTTTACCATTATTATCTAATGGGGCGTCTGATAGTATTTCATTACCTGATTGTAGGTGTACAGATGATGTTCTTAAATTGCCAAGATAGGTTACTTTTGATGTCATAATTTATTCTCCTTGTTTTAATATAGGTAATGTAGTATAGGGGTTTATAGGTTTTGCACCAGCTTGTTTTATGGTAAAATTGTCGTCAAACTGCATGATATATATACCTGTATTGCGGTAACCTCCATTTTCTAATTTATATGAAAATTTATTATCTACTTGTTCTGTTGTTACAGTATCCATTACCGTCGCAAACAACTCTGGCTGAAACAGTCGTAATATAATATCGAAAGTCACATCAAAACCTCTTGTTGCAAACTGATTTGGCACATAGCCATTTTTCTCCTTAAATTTTTTCACAAACAATTGCTCTTGCTCTGTTTTGCTATCATTTGTTACAGAAGGATATATCATTTTTAAATCAGTAAGCCTACTAATTGGTATTTCGGCATTTTCAAATATTTCATTATTTTCTGGCACTGCAAGCTGTATAGCATATTCAGGAAGCAAATCGGCAAGTAATTTTGTGACATTTATAGCCATAGCAGTACGCTCTGTTTCTAGTAGTACATAATTTGTTGTACCTTTTATCATCATTGCTTTTAATACCGCCACATCAATCTTTCCTTCGGCGTTAAGAGCAACCATTTTTACTGTTGGATATTTTTCTCTCAGATATTGTCTAGAACTTGCTTTTTTGGCATCTGTAATGGCTAATATATTCCCTCCTTGCGCAGTAAGATAATCTAATAATGCTTTTTTAGCGTCATTAGGAGATGGTATAGACTGAAAAAGATTAGGGTATTGCTTACTATACTCTTTAGACAGTGGCGATATTACAGGTACATTACCTAATATAGATGCTGCTGTTTCTACATTATTAGGAAAAAAAGGACCTATTACCACATCAGTATTATAAAGACTGCTTTTTATAGCTGCAATATCTGATGTATTTCTTGTTTCTTTTGCGTCTAATATTTTTACTCTTAATGGTAGTCCTAATGCTTCTGCAGAGTCTATAGCCACAAGTGCTCCCGCATAAAAATCGAGGGTTATATTAAGGAATTTATCGTTTCTAAGTAATTGCGCTCTTACTGTATCAGTCTCTACTCTTTCAAGATTAAAAGGTATTAGTAAGGCTATTTCTTTAGGCATAGACCTAACTAATGTTGTTTTTAAGTCAATGACTTTTATATCTGTTATTACTATTGTATCGTTTACCGTTTTAGCTTTAGGTAGTTTTAACTCCATACCTTCTTTAAGCCCTTCTTTTGCATCAGGGTTAAGCGCTATTATCTCCTCTTCGGTAAGACCTGTTTTCTTACCAAGGTTATAAAATGTTTCTTTTGGTCTTACAATATATGTCATGTAGTTAGGGTCTGAGACTATAGTGGTAATAACCGTTTGATTGTTTACTATTTTTTTATTTACCAGTTTTAGCTCATAACCTAGCGGCAATAAATCTTTTACCTCTGGGTTTAACTCTTCAAGCAGTTGTAGTGTCATACCAAAATCACGTGCTATAGAGTATTTTGTTTCTCCTACAACAACAGTATGATATATATAAGCATCAACATTCTCTTTAGCATCAACTTTTTCTACTTTTTTAACCTGTGCAGCAACAGTACTACCTTTTATAGGGATAACTATTTCTTGCCCTATTTGTAAATCATCTATACTTGTATGAGGGTTTGCTTTTTCAATATCAACAACAGCTACATTATATTTTTTTGAAAGGCTATAAAATGTTTCTGATGGTTGTAATACATGAATTGTATTTACCACTTTTGTTGGTTGTTCTTTTGGCAAAACTGGTGGCACTACAGCTCCTTGTGTAGGTATAAGCAAAACCATATTATCTTTAACACCATTTTTAGCATCAGGGTTTAACCTGTGTATATCATAAGGTGTAACTTTATATTTTTTTGCAATGTCTCTTACTGTTTCCCCTTTAGTTACAGTGTGTTTTTTATACTCCTGAGAAAAAGCTACTGTTGAGAAAAGTAGTAATGCTAAAAATAAAACTAACCTTGTTTTCATTGTATCTATATAAAAAATTAAGCCGTTACAAAGTTAACTTTTGTAACGACTTAATAATAAACTTTAATCTTATATTATGAAATTATATTGCCTTTTAATAGCAAATAGTTCTTCTAAACAGAGTTTAATAGTACCTAATCATGTTGTCCTGGCATAATACTAAGTTTTTGCCCTGCCTGAAGACCATGTCTTAGTTTTCGCTTATTATACTCGGTAATCTCCTCTATAGTCGTGTTATACTGCCTAGAAAGCCCTATTAATGTTTCGCCCGATTTTACTTCATGAACTATAACTCCATCTAGCGTTTCTGGTGTTGGTCCTGCAGGTATAGTAAGCTCTTGCCCTATTTTTAATCCATTTCGTAGCTTTGCTTCATTAGCATTCATTATTGCAGTTATAGTTGTATTATAACGCCTACCAAGACTTGTTAATGTTTCGCCAGAAACTACTTGGTGCTTAACTTCAAACACTCCATTTTCAGGCAATGCAACAGGCTTATAGGGCACAACTACAGGCGCAACTTCAACTAAAGTTTCTTCAACACCTATTTGTGCTATCTCATCATCTATGACCTCATCAACTACAACTAAAGTATCCTTTTCTACTGGTAAAACCATAGGTTGTGACTGTTGTACAACTGCCCTTTTACTTTTTACAGATTGTTTAGTCTTTTTTGAACCTTTGGTAGACATACTTCTACCTATAGGAATTCTCAAAAAAACTCCAGGCGCTATACCTTCAACCGCATCAGGATTTAATTCATATATATCAGATGGGCGTATAACATACCTTCTAGCAATCAATGCTACAGTTTCACCTAAGGTAACTCTGTGATTAATCACTTCTTCTGTTTCTTGCTTTTCAGATACAACTGTATGCGATTCTTGTGCAAAAGCACCATTACTGAACATTAAACCAAAGGCCAATAATGCAACCAGATTCTTTTTCATTATAATTAATTACAATTACCGTTAAAAATTGATACAAATATTTATTCTCTTCAACTTTTTACGGTAGGGTTTAAAACTTAATATATTTTTATCTAATCATGGGGTAACAAATATATTCTTTGCAATTTTAATGAAAATAAACAAGGAATAATACGATATCAATATATTTTATCATTAAATAATTGGCATACTTATATAAAATGAGTTATTATTCCCATTCAATAGTAGCAGGTGGTTTAGAACTAATATCATATACCACTCTATTAACACCTTTTACTTTATTAATTATTTCATTTGATATCTTCATAAGAAAATCGTAAGGTAAGTGTACCCAGTCCGCCGTCATACCATCAGTAGACTCTACTGCTCTAAGTGCTACTACTTTTTCATAGGTTCGCTCGTCTCCCATTACCCCAACGCTGTTTACAGGAAGTAATATTGCACCTGCCTGCCATACTTGGTTGTAAAGTCCGTGCGATTTCAGTCCTTCAATAAATATTGCATCTACTTCTTGTAAAATACGTACTTTTTCGGGAGTGATGTCTCCTAATATTCTTATAGATAACCCTGGTCCAGGAAAAGGATGTCTACCCAGCAGTTCAGGGTCTATACCTAGTGATGCTCCTACACGACGTACTTCATCTTTAAAAAGCATACGTAACGGTTCTACAACCTGTAGTTTCATAAAATCAGGCAAACCACCCACGTTATGGTGTGATTTTATAGTTGCCGATGGTCCTTTTACAGAAACCGACTCAATGACATCTGGGTATATAGTACCTTGCGCTAACCATTTTACATCAGTAAGTTGGTGCGCTTCATCATCAAACACCTCTATAAAAACACGACCTATAATTTTACGTTTTGTTTCAGGGTCGTCAACTCCTGCTAATTGCGACAAGAAACGGTCAGATGCATCGACACCTTTCACATTCAAGCCCATATCTTTATACTGGTGCAATACGCTTTCAAATTCGTTTTTGCGCAGTAATCCGTTATTTACAAAAATACAATATAAATTAGCCCCTATTGCTTTGTGTAGCAATACTGCTGCCACGGTAGAATCTACTCCGCCCGAAAGCCCAAGTACTACTTTATCATTTTGTATTTTACCTTTTAATTCCTGTACAATATCTTCTACAAAAGTGTCTGGGGTAAAGTTTTGAGGTACTTCGGCTATATTTACAAGGAAGTTCTCTAGTATTTGCTTACCATCTGTAGAGTGATACACCTCTGGGTGAAACTGTATAGCATAGGTATCTTCGCCATCTATTCTATAAGCAGCATTCTCTACATCTTTAGTACTTGCAAGTTTTATCCCATTCGTGGGTAGTTGTTTAATGGTATCGCTATGACTCATCCATACTTGACTACCTGCCTGCACACCATCAAGAAAAGGTTCTTGTTCTTTTAGGTACGAAAGGTTAGCACGCCCATACTCACGTGTGTTACTAGGTGCTACTTCTCCGCCATGAAAATGAGCTAGATATTGCGCTCCATAACAAACTGCAAGTAATGGTAGTTTTCCTCGAATTTCTGAAAGGTCAGGATGCGGTGCATCTTCTGCTCTTACAGAGAAAGGACTACCCGAAAGTATTACAGCTTTGTAGGTGGATAAATCAGTTGGAGGGTTATTATAAGGGAAAATTTCGCAAAAGATATTTAACTCGCGAACCCTTCGCGCAATAAGTTGTGTGTATTGCGATCCGAAATCTAAAATTAGTACGTTGTGTTGCATGCGCAAAAATAGCTATAAAATTGGTAAATGAAAATGTCACTTCGTTTTTTTATTTACATCATTCTATGATTTTAACAACTTTAAAAATTGACTAAAGGAGTTTTATATAATACATATAGTTTTTTTAGTATCTTTAAATCTATAACATTCAACGTCATGAAAAAATATACTATAGCACTACTACTCTTTACTTTTTGTACTTGTATCTATGCACAAACGCAAGAGTTTTTCCCTCCAGATTACAGCAAAATCGAGAAGAATGTAAAAGACAAAAAATCTACACTATACTTCGATACTCTTTTTAACCGTTACACTCAAGCTGATAGCACCATGACGCTTGAAGAAAAAAGACATTTATATTATGGCTATTCTTTTCAGGATGAATACTCCCCCTATGGTAGAGCTGAAGAAGAGAATAAACTGCGTGAACTGTTACAAAAAGAAAATGCCGATAAAAAAGACCTCGAAAAAATTATTGAATATACCGACGCTATTTTAAAACAATATCCTTTTAGTATACGAATGAAAGAATATCGTATTTACTCTTTTCGTGAGCTAGGAAAAATAGCCGAAGTAGAGAAAGAAAACATACAAGCCGAAATTATTATAGATGCTATACTAAGTAGTGGGGATGGTACTAAAAAAGAAACTTGTTTTTATGTTATTAACACATCAAATGAATATGAATTATTGAATTTACTTGGTTTTGATTTTGGCGGAAAGCAATCACTTATAGATGGTGGCTATGACTACCTAACACTAGCCAAAAATTCATACCAGTTAGAAGGTTTTTACTTTGACGTTTCGCGATGCTTAGAGTCGTTAAAATTTTAATACATAAAAATACTTTAAATTAATACTTGTAATAACTTTAAGGCTAAATATGTAAAACAATACTACTACTATATATACTATAAAGGCTACATAAAACGTTTGCTTTTTGCTGTCTTTTGCTATACTCGCATTGAGCATATAGGAAAAAGGTGTAAATTCGCAAAATGATGATAAAAGAAGATATAGAGGCGATTAAAGCATTACTAGCCTCTCCTAAAAAAATTGTAATAACCATGCACCGCAACCCTGACGGTGATGCAATGGGCTCTACGTTAGGATTATACCATTTTTTAAAACAAAAAGGGCATCAGCCTACCGTTATAGCTCCCAATGAGTTTCCTGATTTCTTACAATGGTTACCAGGATCGGAAAATGTAATTGTTTTTGAAAGAGAAAATGATACTGCGGTAAAAATACTAGATGAAGCCGAAATAATTTTTACACTCGATTTTAATACCCTTGGTCGTACAGGTGATTCTATGCAAAAAGTATTAGAAAAACTAGACAAGACCTATATAATGATAGACCATCATCAAAAACCTGATGATTATGCTCAATATATATTCTCTGATACTAGCTATGGCTCTACCTGCGAAATGATATATCATTTCATGCATAGTTTGGGCGAAGGCAATACTTTAAATAAAACTATTGCAACCTGCTTATATACGGGTATTGTTACCGATTCTGGCTCATTTCGATACCCATCTACTACAGGAACTACACACCGTGTAGTTGCCGATTTTATAGACTTAGGAATAGACAATAGTAAAATTCACAGTTTATTATTTGATAACAATTCGGCAAATAGAATACATATTTTGGCAAGGGCTTTGCAGAACATGACTGTATTGCCAGAGCATAAAACATCATATAGTTATCTTAGCCAAGAAGAATTATCTAGCCTAGGAAATACTAAAGGTGATACAGAGGGTATTGTAAACTATGGCCTTAGTATAAAAAATATTATGTTTACTGCTTTCTTTACCGAAAATAAAGATGAAGGTATTGTAAAAATATCTTTCCGATCTAAAGAAGGCTTCGATGTAAATCAATATGCTCGTGAGCATTTTAGTGGCGGAGGGCATATTAATGCAGCAGGTGGTAAATCGACTGAATTACTCGAAGCTACTATCCAAAAATTTATTGCTACTTTAGCAAACATAAAAATTGATTGAGAGATGAGGAAGGTTTTTTTAACAGCTCTATTTTTAATGGGCATAGTACTTACAGGATGCTCACAACAACAGCAAGCCAGACGACCAGTGTCTAGAACTTCGGGTTCTGCATTTATAGATAAATCTGTAGAGCGTAATAGAAAACTTATTGCTGAAGAAGAAGCTATTATTGACTCTATTATTAAAAGCAATCCGCATATTGATTATATTGCTTCAGATAAAGGTTATTGGTATCACTATGAAGTAAAAAACACGCAAGATACTGTTACACCAAAAAGAGGTGATGTTGCTTTTTTTAATTATGATGTTAAAGACCTTAATGGCAATACTATATATAGCGAAGCAGAATTGCGTCCGCAAACCTATTATGTAGATAAAGAGAATATAATGATGGGACTTCGTAGCGGTATTAAACTAATGAGAGAAGGCGAAAAGGTTACTTTTCTATTCCCTTCTAATATGGGGTATGGTTATCATGGTGATAATAACAAAATTGGTGTAAACCAGCCTTTAGTATGTACCGTTACTCTTAGTGATATAAAACCTGAAACTGAAGTAAAAGAATAATAACTAACTATAAATGAAACCAATGACAAGTCTTTTTTTAAGTGTATTTGCCCTTTTATTTTCGTGTAAAAACACTGGAGATACACAATCTTACGGAAAACTAGAAGATGGTATGTATGCCAAAATAGAAACGAATAAAGGAAATATATTATTAGTATTAGAGTTTGAAAAAACACCTCTTACAGTAGCCAACTTTGTGAGTCTTGCTGAAGGAGATAATGACATGGTTAGCGAAGATTTGAAAGACAAACCTTTCTATGATGGGCTTAAATTTCACCGTGTTATTAAAGATTTTATGATACAAACTGGCGACCCAAAAGGAGATGGTTCTGGCGGACCTGGATATAAATTTCCTGATGAAATAACCGATTTAAAACACGATAAAGGAGGCATCTTATCTATGGCTAATGCAGGATCTGGTACTAATGGTAGTCAATTTTTTATAACTCATAAAGCAACTCCTCACCTTGACGGAAAACATACTGTATTTGGACATGTAATAGAAGGTATGGATGTAGTAAACCTAATAGAGCAAGACGATATAATAAAATCTGTTAAGATAATTCGTGTAGGACGCGATGCTAAAAAATTTAAAGCTGCAAAAATATTTAAAAACACTCTAGAGGATGCTATAAAGGCACAAAAAGAAGAAGAAGAAGCTGCTAACAAAGTAAAAGCAGAGAAAGCTGCCTATTTTGCGAAACTAAAAGAAAGTGGTACTACTACAAGCTCTGGTTTAACGTATGTTATTATAGAAAAGGGTAACGGACAAAAACCAAACATTGGTACTACAGTAGATCTTGATTATTCAGGATTTCTTGAAAATGGTTTCTTATTCGATTCAAGTATTGCAGAGGTTGCCAAAAAATTTGGTAATTATATTCCACAAAAAGATGCCGCTGGTGCTTATAAGCCAATACCTTTTAAGGTAGGTACAAAATCAGGTATGATACCTGGTTTTATAGAAGGTATAGAGCAAATGGGACTAGGCGATAAAGCAATTATATTTATACCTGCTCATTTAGGATATGGCGAAAGAGGTAACCCTAGGGGTAAAATACCAGGAAATGCTACTATAGTATTTGAGCTTGAAATGATGGAAAGCACACCTGCTACTAATTAATATTGCTTTATTAAAATTACAACAAAAAGGGTTTAGTATTAAACCCTTTTTGTTGTTTAAGTAATTACAGTACTAGCAACATAATATCTTTTTAAAGATTTATAGTATGGATTTAGTTTTTAAAGATGGTAAAACCAATGCTCATTTTCAAATTATATGTGAAAATGAAGATTTTGATAGGCTATATTTTACACGTAATAAAGAAGATAAATTACTTACCATTGCTTGGAATAGAGGAAAAACACAAAAAATAACTATTGATGAAATAGTATATAATTTTCCTGTAAATGCTATTCTGCCATTAATGACTAACCAAAGTTTTAGGTTTGAAGATTCAGAAACAATTGTTGCTTGGCAATTTAATAGAGATTTCTATTGTATAATAGATCATGATCAAGAAATAAGTTGTGTGGGTTTTTTATTTTATGGATCATCCGAAACCATGTTTATACTACCTAATGAAAAGGAAACCGAAAAAATAACGGCATTACTACATGTTTTTAAAGATGAGTTTGAAACTGATGATACAATACAAGGCGAAATGCTCCGCCTGCTATTAGCAAGACTAATTATAACCGTTACACGACTGGCAAAACAACAATATATAGCCCCGTGAAGATGGTAGTAAGTTTAGCTTATACCGTGAGTATAATATAATGGTAGAAAATAATTATCGTAAGCATCATGAAGTGCAGTATTATGCCTCGGCACTCAATAAATCGCCAAAAACACTAGCTAATGTATTTGCATTGTATGGTAAAAAGACACCTTTACAAATTATTCAAGAGCGAGTAGTAAACGAAGCAAAACGACTATTATATTATACTGACAAATCTATAAAAGAAATTGCAGTCGAAACAGGTTTTGAAGACACTTCACATTTTAGTCGTTTTTTTAAAAAACAGACCTCTTTTACCCCTACTGAGTTTAAAAACAGCATAAAAAAGGTAGAATAAGGAAGAATTGACCACACGTCGGGAACTTTATCTATTTCTCAAGATTACTATCTGTCGCATCTTTGTACTGTCAATAACGACAAACAAAAAATTTAAGATAAAGTAATATGAAAAATTTCACAGTTCCTACAAGAGAAGAAGTTTCTGAAAATAATCAAGCAATTTTCGATAACCTAAAAAAAGGTATTGGTATGGTACCTAACCTTTATGCATACTTTACTAAAAGTGAAACAGCATTAGGAGACTACCTTGCACTACAAAACAGAAAAACATCTTTAAGACCAAAAGAAAAAGAAGTTGTAAACCTTGTAGTAAGCCAAGTTAATACTTGTGACTATTGTCTTGCTGCTCATACTGCCATTGGAAAAATGAATGGCTTTACTGATGAACAAATACTAGAAATAAGAAAAGGAAGTGCTAGCTTTGATAGTAAAATAGATGCATTGGCTAAATTTACTAAAGAGATTACTGTAAATAGAGGTAAAGCATCAGTAGCAACTACCGAGGCACTACTTGTAGCAGGCTATACCGAAACTAGTCTTGTAGATATTATTTTACTAATAGGCGATAAAACAGTATCTAACTTTATTTATGGTGCTGCTCAGTTCCCTGTCGATTTTCCTGCTGCCCCAGCATTATATGGTGTAGAGGCTGTATAATAAATGATGTAAGAAAGCATAAATATAAAAAAGGGTGTTATTAATAACACCCTTTTTTATATTTATTGTATTTTAATGTTATTTACTGCCTTACAATCTTTATTGTTTTAAAAGAATTATTATAATCTATCTTTAAAAAATAAGCTCCTTTAGATAAATCTGAAACAGAAATAGTATTGTTTAAAACATTATCAAAATGTTTAATTTCTTGTCCTAATACGGTATAAATAGAAACGTTAAACGTTTTATTTTCTAATCCTTTAATATAAATATTACCCGTAGTAGGGTTTGGGTATAGCATTACTGCATTTATGCTTTCATTCTGTAAGCTTAAAAAATTTATATTAATCATTTTTGTAAACTCATGAACTCTTCCGCATTTATTGATCGTTAAAACAACTTCAAAATCACCATTTTCATTATAAGTATGAACTGGATTATCATTTATCGAATTATTTTCGTCTCCAAAATCCCAAGTGATATCGTCTGAGGTATGAGGGTAAGTAAATGTTACTTCGTTATCATTTACAGTATAATTAAAGTTTGCTACATAATCCCAATCATCTATAGCATCAAAAACTATTGTTTTAGCTGCCAACCTTATAGTATTTGCAACATCATCAGACAAATCTGAATTCCATGTAATCAATGCTGGATCTTTTTTATAAATTATAGTATAAAACGCACAAGCGGCAGCATAAGTACCTGCTAATGAAGGATGAGACCCATCTCCCGAATATAAATTAATTTCAGGACTATTAGTGCGTAAATAACGCCATACAGCACCCGCTGGGGCTACTTCTGCATTGTTTTGTTCTGCCATATAAATATAAGAAGCCCTAAGTGCATCATCCATACCTTCATAGGTACAAACCCATGGAGCAAACTCACAATTATTTGCATCTCCATTTTCTCTCCCCCAAGTCATATAGAACAAAGGTTGTGAGCATGCATTATTAGCTCTAATAGCATTACTTAGCTGCTCTGCATAAGGGTAAAGCTCTACTTCCATTTGCGCCTGTCCCCAAGAAGGTTCTTGGCTTTGCGCTTGTAACGCTACAAAATCCCATTCATCTGCATTTATTTTATTTAAAGTTGTTGTATTAGCAGCATGGTTTATAAGCCGTTGTCCCCCTGGAGTGTTCGAATCATAAATAAGAACATCTCCTGTATTAATCGCCATATTGCTTACCATTAAAGGCAAATTATTAACAGCTGTATAGCTATTACCTATAAATAAAACTTTTTTTGATAATTGACCAAATGATGTAACACTAACCCCTAAAATTAGGGTTAGCGAAAGTAATTTCTTTTTCATTTTTTGGTCTAAAAATAGATAAAAAATAAACATATCTCAAAAAAAACACATTTATTTTAAACTATATATAAAATTAAAAATTATAAAAGATCTTATATCTTTAACTATTATCCTTTAAAGTACCATTCAAATTCATCTTGATTACTAATTACTGCACCAAGCTCTACTCTTACAACTTCGCCAAACTCTACCACAAAAATAATCCAGTTATCCTCATTAAAATAATTATCTAACGAGTCGAAAACTTCATTTTCAAAGCCCTTAATCTTATTCTCTTTAAGTTTCGGTTGTATTGTTTCCCATTCTTGACCAATACATGGCATAGAAAAAATTTCTAATTCAGGGTGCGAAGCTATAATATACCCCAATCTAAAAAGTTCATCTTCATAAAACGTAAGGCGTAGTTTTTTATCGTTATATAAATAGATAATGTTCTTGTCATCATCTTTATACTTTTTGTCTGGTTTTCCGTATAATGCTTCAACATTTTTTGGTAACATTCCAAACTCCAGTTCAGCTATTCCTCTTTTTAAATTTATTTTCATAATTATTAGTTTTTTATTTTAGATCCTTGCTTTACTATTATTTCAGACCCTTCGGCTAAATATACTGAGATAGGTTTTGCTTCTTGTAAAAAAGAAAAATCATTACCATATACTTTAGCAAAGTTAACATTTACTTCGTAGTCTTTTACAGGATATATTTGCCAACGCGGATGAGCTACTTCATACTCTGATGTTACCTCATCATTCACTTTGGTATAGCCCCAAAAATGCTCCGTAATAAACTCTTCTTCACTATCAGGGGTTATATCTATAGGAGTTTTATCCGTTATAGTTTTAATTATATTCAGTTGTTCTTTCATCCATTTATATTCTACAACTAAGTCATCTCCCTCTTCTTGCCATGTATGCCAAGTAGGTAAAGTTTCATAATTTTCTTTGTATAATAAATTGGCAACCATAGTAAGCGCAGGACGGGGCACTATTTCCTTAATAAACACTACTCCCCTTTTATAATTCTCTTTATCGCCATGGCGTACATAAAAGCGTAAATTAATTTCCTCAAAATTAACGTGAAGAGGAATACGTATACCCATCATTTTAGTGTCTATAAACATAAACCCAACAAGACTGACATAGCAAGTGCCGTTCCAAGTATCCAGTTCGGTATGTTTAGGCAAATAAGGTTTCAACACTTCAGGGTCAACTGCATAATTAACCATTATCAGTTTGCGCCATTCGGCACTTAGAAAAGTACGTTTTTTAGTCGCTATATTTTGTTGCATAATGTAATAGTATAAAAAAATCCGCTATAAAAGCGGATTTGAATTTTAATAAGTGAAAGTGCCATAGTCACTTTTTATAGTAAGCTGTTTTGATTCAGAAGCTTCTAACCTCCCCACAATCTTAGCATCTACATTAAAAGATTTCGAAATGGCTATAATATCCTGTGCAATGTTTTCGGGTACATATAACTCCATACGGTGACCGCAGTTAAATACCTGATACATTTCTTTCCAGTCGGTATTACTTTGTTCTTGTATTAGTTTAAACAATGGCGGAACAGGGAAAAGGTTGTCTTTTATTACGTGTACATTATCTACAAAGTGAAGTACTTTCGTCTGTGCTCCTCCACTGCAATGTACCATACCATGTATATTGTTTGGTGTATATTTTTCTAGTATTTTTTTAATAATAGGTGCATAGGTACGTGTTGGCGAAAGCACCAGTTTACCTGCATCTATAGGGCTATCTGCTACTTCATCAGTTAGTTTTACATTACCCGAATATACCAACTCATCAGGTACAGCAGCATCAAAACTTTCAGGATATTTCTCTGCAAGGTATTTACTAAATACATCATGACGTGCCGAAGTTAATCCGTTACTACCCATTCCGCCATTATAACCTTTCTCATAAGTTGCCTGCCCAAATGATTCTAAACCTACAATTACATCGCCTGCCTTAATGTTAGCATTATCTACAACATCGCTACGCTTTATACGTGTCGTAACGGTAGAATCTACAATTATAGTACGTACCAAATCGCCTACATCGGCAGTCTCGCCACCTGTAGCATGTATAGTAACACCAAAGTTTTTCAATTCTTCTATAAGTTCTTCCGTACCATTGATAATTGCTGATATTACCTCGCCTGGAACAAGATTTTTATTTCTACCAATAGTAGAAGATAGCATAATATTATCGGTAGCACCTACACAAAGTAGGTCGTCTATATTCATTATCAATGCATCTTGTGCTATGCCTTTCCATACCGATATATCGCCTGTTTCTTTCCAGTACATATACGCCAATGACGATTTTGTCCCTGCGCCATCGGCGTGCATAATAAGGCAATAATCCTCATCGTTGGTTAAATAATCTGGAACAATTTTACAAAAGGCTTTAGGGAATAATCCTTTATCAATATTCTTAATGGCATTGTGCACATCTTCCTTAGAGGCAGAAACTCCTCTTTGGCTGTAGCGTTTACTTGTATCAGAACTCATGTAGTGTAGTTTGTGTTGTAAAGCGCAAAGATAATGCTAATGCTTTAATGTAACAATTTTATAATGTAGCAATTGTAATTCGATTTTTTGTAGTTTTACTTTAACAAAACTCTCACTAGATATTAACAAATGAATTTAAAAAGAAAAATAGAACTCTTAAAAAAAGTTCTGACTGGGGCTAATGAAATCACAAAAGAATCTTCCGAAGCTCCTGAGTTTAGGAGTTGGAAAAGTTTAACTGAAAGAACACTTATAAAAATTTTTGGTAAAAATTCTCATGAAGTAAGAGAGTTTAATGATTTAGACTTCTTTTATGATGCAATGATTTATTATTCTGATGAAGACTACTCAAGAGATGACTTGATAGAATTCAGAAAAGATTTGCAAATAGCAAAGAATTTAATAAATAGCTATATTGAAGAATTTGAAGAGGAATTAATTGAAGATATAGGAGATGAACTTGAAGAATCAAATACTGAAATAATAGAAAAAAATTTTATAAGCCACTCTTCAATGGATAAATATATTGTTGAGGAATTAATAGAAATTATAGAAGTATTAGGTATTGATAGTGATAAAATATTTTGCTCTTCTTTTCCGGGATATGGCATTCCATTAGGTGAAAATTTCTTGGATAAAATCAAACAAGAACTTTCTGAAAATTCTTTAATTTTATTTGTTCTTTCTAAAAAATTTTATAATAGTCCTGTAAGTTTATGTGAAATGGGAGCTACATGGGCTCTCTCAAAACAGCATATCCCTATTATTGTACCTCCTTTTAATTATAAAGAAATGAAAGGTGTAATTCCACTTACCCAAGGATTTATAATTAATTCAAGTGACGAATTAAATCTTTTTAAAGAAAAAATTGAAACTTTTTTTGATGTAAAAAATATAAGTTTTAATGTTTGGGAACGAAAAAGAGATAGGATCATAAATAGAATTAATAAAAATATCACATAAAAGAATGTCTAAACTTGATTGGAAAAATACTGGTTTTTTTCTTAAATAGTTTACTTAACAACTGTGAATGTTCAATCTAATAAATTGCTTCATCACACATGCTAACAATTAAATTATTAGGCAATTGCTAAATTAAACTATTATTACATCGGTAAATTGGATTTAAGGATTCTCTACAACCAATACCTCTACCCTACGGTTAGCAGCGCGTTCTTCTTCTGTTTTTTCAGGTAATGGGTATATCGGGTCGGTAGTACCAAGCCCTTCAAACGAGGTGCGTTCTCTCTCTATACCGTTTTGCCTAAGGAACATAGCTACCGCTTTAGCACGCTGGTATGATAGTTTGCGTGGGTCGCCCTTTATACAGCATATATGCCCTAATAGTTTTATTTTCATATTGGGGTTGGCGCGCATAATTTCTAATAGCTCATAGAGTCGCGGGCGCGACTCGGCTACTATAGCAAAGGTATTAAGATGAAAATTCAGGTTTGTAATTTGTAATTTTTCTCCTGCTTGTGCTTCTCCTACTTTTTTCATAAACTCTACATCCAAAGGGATTTCCTGTCTTCCCCCTCGTGGGTCGGTTACATAAATTCTATCAGGATAATTTATTACCCGTTTTTTCTTAACGGATTTTGACGTTTCTTTTATGCCTAATATCTCATTTTCTTTGTCAAGGTCTTTTTCTTGCAGGTAGTATATGGTTACTTTTCTATTCTCTGCTTTTACAGGCGACATTTTATGCAATTCGCCAAAACTACGAATCTTAAAATCTTCACGAGTAGGGACATTACCTTTTATCATACCAAATACATAGTTTACTCTGCGTTGCGCCAGTGTATCGTTTAGCCCTGTAGTACCATCTTCATCGGTGTAACCATTTATAGCCAGTATTTTAGAAGTTGCATTGGCTATCGCCCATTTGTCAAGGCGATCAGCTTCAGTTTTTGTAAGCTCATATTTATTGGTGTCAAAATAAACCGAAAACTGCTCTTGTGATGATACATTTAAGGCAAAAAATAAAAAAAGTATATATATAGAAATGTTTTTCATTGTGTTTTTATTATAGTCGGGAACTAAATTAAGGAAATTTAATTTAACGTAACGTTTGCTTGTAGTATGCAAGAAGCCCGCCATAAATGGCGGGCTTCTGTATATCTAAATTATTTATGTATTACTTCGTGAAAAGTAATTCTCTGTATTTAGTAAGTGTCCAAATTTCATCATCAACCAAAAGTTCTAGTTTATCACAGTGGTTTCTGATAGTATCAAAATAAGGTTTTACCTTATCACAATAAGCTACTGCCATTTCATCTGCTGTTTCAAGTTCATTGGCTTTTTTGCGCTCCTCTGTCATAGCCTCAACTTTAATATTGATACCTGCAATGTGCTCTGAAATTTCTTTTATAAGTGCTATTTGCTGTCTTCCTACTGTTTCATGGTCTTTTCCAAATATTTCTTTGAGTCCTTTTACGTTCTCAATAAGAATATTTTGATAACGAATAGCTGTTGGTACTACGTGATTGCGAGCAATGTCGCCTAACACTCTACCTTCTATTTGTATTTTTTTAGCATATTCTTCAAGTTCTATTTCATAACGAGCTTCCATTTCTATATGGTTCATTATGTTTAGCTCTTCAAATAAGTCTAAAGTCTTTTTAGAAACCTTTGCTTTAAGTGCCGTTGGTGTCGTTTTGTGGTTACTAAGTCCGCGTTTTGCAGCTTCTACTTCCCACTCTTCGCTATAACCGTCACCTTCAAAAAGAATAGCTTTTGTTTCTTTAATGTACTCTCTTAAAACATTAAATATAGCATCATCTTTTTTCATGCCTTTATCGGCAATTAGCGCATCAACTTCTTTCTTAAAGTCTTTTAGCTGTTTTGCAACAATAGCATTAACAATAGTCATTGCATTGGCACAGTTAGCTGTTGAGCCCACTGCTCTAAATTCAAATTTATTTCCTGTAAAGGCAAATGGCGAAGTTCTGTTTCTATCAG
Organism: Flavobacterium arcticum; assembly: GCF_003344925.1. Classification (NCBI taxonomy): domain Bacteria; kingdom Pseudomonadati; phylum Bacteroidota; class Flavobacteriia; order Flavobacteriales; family Flavobacteriaceae; genus Flavobacterium; species Flavobacterium arcticum. The sequence goes on from NZ_CP031188.1 coordinate 2,863,709, forward strand.
TATTATCTAACAATACATCTGGAATTTTACCTACTACATTTAATTTTAAATCTGTTTTTTCTTGTGGCGAAAGTTTGCCCGAAGATACATTTTCAAGTCCTTCTAGCACTCTTGTAAGTTGCTCACCTATAAATACAGATATAATAGCTGGTGGGGCTTCGTTAGCTCCTAGTCTATGGTCGTTTGATGCTGTTGCAATACCAGCACGCATCAACTCCTCATTAGTATGAACCGCTTTTATTGTATTTATAAAAAAGGTAAGAAACTGTAGGTTACTCATTGGTGTTTTACCAGGTCCTAACAGGTTAATTCCTGTATCTGTAGCTAAAGACCAGTTGTTGTGTTTACCAGAACCGTTTACACCTTTAAATGGTTTTTCATGTAGTAATACTTTGAAATAATGACGTTCAGCAACTTTTTGCATCACATCCATAATAAGTGAATTATGGTCAACTGCAAGGTTAGCTTCTTCAAATATTGGTGCAAGCTCAAACTGGTTTGGAGCAACTTCGTTATGACGAGTTTTAACAGGTATACCTAATAGCATACACTCATTTTCTAAATCTCTCATATAATTAAGCGCCCTAGTAGGTATAGATCCAAAGTAATGGTCGTCTAATTGTTGTCCTTTTGCCGATGTATGCCCTAAAAGCGTACGCCCTGTAAGAGTAATATCGGGTCTTGAATTAGCCAAAGCAACATCTATAAGAAAGTACTCTTGCTCCCACCCTAAGGTAGCTGTTACCTTTTTAACATTTTTATCAAAATAACGGCATACGTCTGTAGCAGCTTCATCTATAGAGGCTAATGCTCTAAGTAATGGTGTTTTATAATCTAATGCTTCCCCTGTATATGATACAAATACCGTAGGGATACATAATGTTGTACCAAATATAAATGCTGGTGATGTAGGATCCCATGCTGTATAACCACGTGCTTCAAACGTATTTCTAATACCTCCATTAGGAAAACTAGAAGCATCTGGCTCTTGCTGTACTAGTTGGCTTCCGCCAAATTTCTCTACAGGTTCACTACCATCAGGCATTGTTTCAAAAAATGCATCATGTTTCTCTGCAGTAGTTCCTGTAAGTGGCTGAAACCAGTGTGTATAATGAGTAACACCTTTAGAAAGTGCCCACTCTTTCATACCCATAGAGATATAATCTGCCAGTTTACGGTCTATTTTTTTTCCATGCTGTACTGCGTTTCTTACCGCCTTGTATGCTTCTGGCGTTAAAAATTGGCGCATCGATTTATCATTGAACACGTTACTCCCAAAAATAGTTGACTTTCTGTCAAGTTCTTCAACCTCAACCGGCTTTCTGCCAGCGATTTCTTTTAAAGCCTGAAAACGTAATGTAGACATGAAACTGTATATTTATTTGTTATTAGTTGTTTAAATACTTTGCAAATATACAAAATATATATTCAAAATATAAAATACCCCTATTTTGATAGGGTGTTTTTTAAGATAAATACATTTAGAAAACAAAACACCCCTATCAAAAACAATATTTAAGACCTTAACATCACTTATTCTTGAAATAATAATTTTTATTCTTTCATGTTATATCTATATACTTTGCATCCCTTAAAAACATAACATACTAATTAACAGAAAAATACATATTTACGTTTTATATATCTATAAAATTAATAAATAACAGCATTACACATACTTTACCAAACGCCTTAAAACGTTAAATAAAATACAAAATAACCCAACAAAACGCATATTTGTTAAACATTACACAATAAAAACACTTCTTAAACACTTATTCATTAATTTAGCATTATAACATAAAAACACTAATTATGAGTAATAGAGCATTAATAGCAGGTATTGCTGCCGGAGCAGCAGCCTTAGCAACAGCCGCAATATTTATTTCGAGAAGAAATGCTAAAAAAACAGCTTTTAGAAAACATGTAGAGGAGGCTAAAGATAACCTAGAAGGAAAGCTCAACACATTACACAAAAAAGCAGAAAAAGAAGTTAAAAATGCAGACAAAACAATAAATGTAGCTAAAGAAAGAGCTAACGAATGGACAAAAACTGCTAATGCGTAAAATGAACTTACTGCAATAATTTGCTAGAAAAAAACAAAGGGATATGTTTATAAACATATCCCTTTGTTTTTTATAATAATAAATAATTATCGTGTTTCAATAACCCGAACTTCCTGGTTACCTCCAGCATTAAGTGCACTCATAACTGCATCATAATCGTTTACATCTATATTCGAAGAAAAATCAGAAGGTAAAATGATTATTTGAAATGTTTGATTGTATATAAATTCTGGAGCCGTACTCAAGTCAAAATTTGCATCGGCATAAATAAGCACATCTTGAGATGTATAATTAAAATCATAATCAACCTCATCAGGACCTCCTATATAAAGTGTTCTCGGAATTAGTTGTTTAGCAATAAACCCATCGTCGTTTACAAATCTATATACCAATACAGCATCTGAATCGTATATAACTGGATCTAATGGGTATAATAACTGATAACGTCCTGTAGCATTATCAAAAGTAAGATTTACACTGTTTAACTGTATTGTCTCGCCAATAGTATCAGTATCTACATATATATCATCATCATTATCGCAAGATGTAAAAGCAAGTGTTCCGACCACTGATAAAAGTAAAAATATTTTTCTCATGTTTTAAAATTTTATTGTTTAGACTAAAACATTTTCAAAAACTGAACCAAAAAACATTTTAGCGCTAATTTTATTACTATTTTTTTGATTTATATTTGTTCTGCATGGAAACAAATTTAAAATTATATATGGTTTTACTGGGCTGTACGCCTAAAGGAAGACTTACAGAGCAACACGATATTTTTTTCGGGATAGGGCGTTCTATAGAAGAGCTTATACCCGATATGTATACTTTTTGGGCTGATGGTGGCAGGCTACATATAGATGCTTGGCGCGAAATTACACAAGTAGATAATTATACTATTAATATTACAGCTAAAACAACCGAAGCGAAAAATGAAAAACTTTTCTTTATAAATATGGGTGGCTATAAACCTAATGATTTTGAAGAATATCATTATAAAAAACTTGTCATAGCACAAACAATGGGCGAAGCTGTTAAAAAAGTTAAGACATCTACTTTTTATAAACATTATGGTTTTAAAGGTGCAGTATCTCATATAGATGATAAATATGCACTTGATGCCGATGACTTACACCACGTACAAGACATACTACTCCCTCACCTACAAGAATTATATACTATAAAAATAACACCTACCACAGCAATAATAGAAGATGAATTACATATTGGTTATCTCAAGCTAAGCGACAACCCTAACAAGTAAATTGAAATTTAAAAAGAGTACTTTATAAAAAACTATATCTAAAAATTCTAAAAATCCAAAAAGTAAATTTCCGAATTAATGGTTTACCTTTGACCTTTAAAAAAATAACAGATTTATGATTTACAAATTCAGAGTGATACTCGATGCGGAAGAGGATATTTTTAGGGATATTGCTATAAACGAAGAGGATACACTGGAAGATTTGCACAATGCCATTGTAAATGCTTTTGGTTTTGACGGACTGGAAATTGCCTCTTTTTATACTTGTGATGATGAGTGGACACAGGAAGAGGAAATTCCGTTCTTTGACACGGGTGATGTACCTGGGGAACAAAAAACAATGGCTGACTATCAACTAAGCAATATTTTAGATAATGATAACACTAAAATAATTTATGTGTATGATTTTCTAAACATGTGGACATTTTTGATAGAGCTTGGTGCTATAGAAGAGCCTGAAAATGGAGCTAGCTACCCAGACCTTTTATTCTCGCATGGCGAAATGCCTGCTAATGCTCCTGAAAAAGACTTTAGTGGAGATGAGAATGATAGCTTTAGCGAATTTGACGATGATTATGATGAAGATGATCTAGACATGTTTAGCGATGATAGCTTTCTTGATGACGGAAATTGGAACTAACAACTAAAAAAGCTTAGCAGATAAATAGCTAAGAACCTTTATTAAAAAATGATCAACCTTTTTAATACACATATCGAAACCCTATCAGTGCACAGGGTGGGTAATAAAAGTCGAAACGAAGCTATATTTCTTTCAGAACAGCCTTATGGCCTTAATGACGAAATTGTACCTTTATTAAAAGAATACTTTTTTAAGCCTTTTAGAGATAAAGAAGAAAATTATTTTCAGTTTGCTCATGATGTAGATTTAGACTATCATGATATGTACAAACTGGCTACAGAAATGTTTGAAAACCCAGGTAATGCACATGAGATTTCTAAAAATATAACCAAGCATCTTTTTGAGCAATCAAACCACCCACACATTAAAAATGGTGAAGTATATGTTGCTTACCTTACTAATGTGAGTATTGATAATAATGTAACTGATGCCATTGGTGTTTTTAAAAGTGAAATAAAAACCGACTTTCTTCAGTTTGAAGAAAAAGGTTCGCATCTAGAAATGATATTGCAGCAAGGTATTAACCTTAACAAACTAGATAAAGGTTGCCTTATTTTTAATTATAAAAAAGAAGAAGGTTACAAAATACTTACTATAGATAGCAACCGTTATGATGCACGCTATTGGTTAGAGCACTTCTTATCTGTAGATGCATTTCAGGACGAAAACTTTATGACTAAAAAATACATGAAGTTTGTTCAGGATTTTGCAAAAGATGTAGTACTCCCCGCTGAGGATAAAAAAGAAGAGGTAATGTTCATGAATCGTTCTGTAAATTATTTTGCTAAGAACGATGAGTTTGAAGAAACTAATTTCTTGAATGAGGTACTAGACAACCCTGACCTTATTCCTGAATTTAAGCATTATAAAACAGAAAAATCGCCAAAATATAGTATTGAAGATGTTACTAACTTCCCTATTGCTAATGCAGCGGTTACCGATGCGCGCAAGAAAATGAAGAATGTGATAAATTTGGATACTAATATTCAAATAAAAATGGACTTTGTAAACCCAGAAAGTGCAGAGAAATTTGTAGAAAAAGGCTGGGATGAAGAAAAGCAAATGTATTACTACCTCGTTTATTTTAATAAAGAAGAAAAGAGCTAATACATTAATTAGACAACACAAAAAAGAGGCTATATAGCCTCTTTTTTGTTAACAGTACTATAAAGCATATAGTAAAATACTATATTTAGCGTTATTTAGCATTAAAATAGAATAACAAGAGGAGGAGAAAATGCATGTTAGAATAAAATTACTGTTATTACTGCTATTTTTTGGAATTGGCTTAGCTGCTGCGCAAGACAAACCAAAAAAAAATGACACTATAAAAGGTAAGCAACAACAAGAAGTATATAAAGAAATAGAAAACTACTCTAAAAAAAGTAAGTTTACTAAAGTATTACATAAACTCATATTTAAGTCTGTATCGAGTAACCATAGAAAACAATCTAAAAACTACATTACCGAAATAGAGGATTTATACAAAAAGTATGAAGGTAGGGTTATTAGAAATATACAAATAGAAACGCTAGACCCATTTGGTTATTCCGTATCAGACACTACCCGTAAACCTAGAAAGTGGATTGAAAGGTCTGGGAACTCAGTGCATATAAAAACGAAAGAATTTACGATAAGGAATAGATTATTATTTAAAAAAAACGAACGTTTAGACTCATTACTCGTTAAGGAGTCAGAGCGTTTAATACGTTCTCAACGTTATGCGCGTAGAGTAATAATAAAACCTGTACCTATACCAAGTAGTAAAGACTCTGTAGATGTATATGTTCGTGTACTAGACTCTTGGAGTCTTACACCAAATATCTCAGCATCAGGCTCTGGTACTAATATAGAGGTTACTGAACGTAATTTTTTAGGTTGGGGGCATCAGTTTGCTAACAATATTGATAAAAATATAAATACAGGCGAAACTTCTTATTTGGCACGATACAAAATATCTAATATAAAAAACACCTTTATTGATGCAGAGCTAAACTATCAAACTTTAGAGACTGAAAATTCTCTAAAAAGTTTAGGATTACAACGTGTTTTTTTCTCACCCATTACGCGTTGGGCAGGTGGTGTTTATTTTGAAGAACGATTAGTGCGCGACTCATTGCCAAATGCCCAATATGAATGGGAACGCCAAAACCAAAAATCGCAAGTACAAGATTATTGGACAGGTCACTCATTTAAAATATTTAAAAGAGATAACGAAGAATACCGTACTACAAACTTAGTAACTACGGGGAGGTTTTTTAACAAAACATACAACGAGTCGCCTTCTGTAGCATATGACTCTATAGGCTATTATACTAAAGAAAGGTTATACCTTGCCAGTATAGGTATAACCTCTCGAAAATTCGTTCAAGACAGGTATCTCTTTAATTATGATATTGTAGAGGATGTACCTGTAGGACGTGTATATTCTAGTACATTTGGTGTTCAAGATAAAAATAAAGAGCATCGTTTTTATTTTGGCGGTCGTTATGCTTTTGGAGATTACTTCAAGTGGGGGTTTTTAAGTATTAATGCCCAAGTAGGAGCTTTCTTTTATAAAGGAAAAACAGAAGAAACTGTGCTACGTTTTGATATGCTATACTTCAGTAATATAAAAAACTGGGGAAATTGGCGTTTTAGGCATTTTATAAAACCAACACTAGTATTTGGCGACAACCGCCAACCTATAATAACTGACCTTTTAAACATTAATGAGGAAAACGGTATACATGGCTTTAACAACAGGACAATAGTGGGCACAAAAAAAGCACTCCTCACGTTGCAAACACAATCTTATTCGCCTTGGAATATTTCGGGTTTCCGTCTCAATCCATTTGCCAGTTTTACCATGGGGGTTATTGGCAATAAAACACGCACCCTTTTTGAAAGTAAAGTATATAGTAAAATTGGTGTAGGGTTACTTATATATAACGATTACCTCGTTTTTAATAGTATTCAACTTTCGCTTGCATTTTACCCAACCATACCAGGAGAAGGCGATAATATTTTTAAAACCAATACCTTTAAAAATACCGATATTTCACTACCTAATTTCCGAATTGGTAAACCTGTCGTTGCACCTTATGAGTAGTGTTTTACTACTAAAAAGTAAAGTTTGTCTCTTTTTTCGTAACAATACCAGTATCTTATCGTCAAAATAAGTAACAAACCTTAATTCCTCATATCTTGGAAACCATATTAAGCATCAACAACCTCGACAAGAGGTACGGAAAAGTACACGCTGTAAAAAATATCTCCTTCGAAATAAAAAAAGGCAATGTATATGGCATATTAGGACCTAATGGTAGCGGTAAATCGACTACATTAGGCATTATACTAAACGTTGTAAATAAAACCTCGGGTAGCTATAGCTGGTTTGGTGGTACAACCGACACTCATGAGGCACTAAAAAAAGTAGGAGCTATTATAGAACGTCCTAACTTTTACCCTTATATGACTGCATATCAAAACCTAAAACTAGTATGTGATATTAAGGGGATAAAGTATACTAAAATAGATGAAAAGCTGGAGCTTGTAGGACTATTAGATAGAAAAGACAGTAAATTCCGTACCTATTCACTTGGTATGAAACAACGTCTTGCCATAGCTTCTGCATTGCTTAATGATCCCGAAATATTGATACTCGACGAACCTACTAATGGACTTGACCCACAGGGCATTCGACAAATAAGAGATATTATAAAACAAATAGCATTATTAGGTACTACTATATTACTTGCCTCTCACCTTTTAGACGAGGTAGAAAAGGTATGCAGCCATGCGGTAGTTTTACGAAAAGGTGAAATTCTATATACTGGTAGTGTAAACGGAATGACGGCAAATGAAGGCTTTTTTGAATTACAAGCTGATGATAATATTGCACTTAAAGCAGCATTAGCACAACACCCCAGCATAGAAAAAATTGAAGAAAACGAAGACAAATTATTGGTCTACCTCAATAACCCGTTAGAAGGGGGGACGCTAAACCGTTATCTTTTTGAAAAAGGTATATGCGTGAACCATATGCTACTCAGAAAAAACAGTCTCGAAGAACAATTTATTCAGCTAACTGCAAAAAAATCATCTAACTAACCAATCAGGATATGAAACGTCTTTTAAATATAGAACTCCAAAAATTGTGGCAAAATACATCAAGTAAAGTTTTAATAATAACCTACTTTGTCCTGCTGTCTTTTATAGCCTTATTAGCTTCGGTAAATTTTAAAATTATAGGTATCGATTTCCGACTTGCCGATCAAGGCATCTTTAACTTCCCTTATATATGGCATTTTAACACCTATATAGCTGATACACTCAAATTTTTTCTTGCATTGATTGTCGTTTCCATGATGTCTAACGAATATACTTATGGTACACTAAAACAAAACCTTATAGATGGTATGAGTAAGAAGGAATTTATACAATCTAAATTTCTTACAGTATTAGTATTTGCCTTAGGTTCTACCTTATTTATATTCTTTATGTCGCTTATATTGGGTTATAGCTTTTCATCTTATACCGAAGCATCTATAGTATTTTCAGATCTCGGCTATATAAGCAGTTACTTTTTAAAATTGACAGCTTTTTTCTCCTTTTGTCTTTTTGCGGGTATGCTAGTAAAGCGCTCAGCATTCGCAATAGGATTTGTCTTCTTATGGTATATAGTCGAAGGGTTATTGTTTCTATTACTACGATGGATGATTATAAAAGATAGCGTAATTACAAATAATATTGTACAATTTTTCCCTTTACAGTCTATAAGCAGTTTAATAAAAGAACCAGTTTCACGATTCCAAGCATATAAAGCAATAGAAAACCTTAATAATGGTGGCATTGTTACAGAAAAGTTTTACGGAACACATTGGTATGAGTTTGCAATTGCAATTTTTTGGACTGCTTTCTTCATTTTTATGTCATATAGAATATTAAAAAAGAGGGATTTGTAGTATCTTTGCATCCGCTATGAAAATACGGTTACTACATTATACTGCCATATTATTGACGCTAATAACAACATCAGCATCAGCACAATACATACAGGTAAACGATACTTATACCGCACAACAACTGGTTGAAGATGTTTTAGTAAACAGTCCATGCGCCTCAGTTTCTAACTTTTCAGTTCTGGGCGGTAATTTCGACTCAGGAGCCCAAAGTTATGGCTATTTTACGGCAACTGGTACATCTTTCCCTTTTCAAAATGGTATTGTATTAAGTACAGGAAGTGCAGTTGCTGCACAAGGTCCTAATACATCATTATTAGACGATGGCGCAGGTATGAGTTGGCCAGGCGACCAAGACTTAGGTCAGGCGCTTGGCATAAATAATTCAGTTAACAGTACTATACTAGAGTTTGATTTTATTCCGCTAGGTAACAAGATTAGTTTCGATTATATGTTATCATCAGAAGAATATCATGATACTGCACCATGCAGTTATTCTGATGGTTTTGCTTTCCTACTAAAAGAGGCAAATACTGATAACCCATATCAAAATTTAGCTGTCGTACCCAATACTGATATTCCTGTAAAAGTAACCTCTGTACACCCTGACATACCAGGAGCCTGTGGTCCACAAAATGAAGAATATTTTGATGCATTTAATGGTAATGAGCACCCTACCAACTTTAATGGGCAAACTAAAGTAATGCAAGCACAGGCAAATGTAACCCCTGGCACGCTTTATCATATTAAATTAGTTATTGCCGATGAAGGTAACTACCGATATGATTCGGCAATATTTATAGGTGGTGGTAGTTTTGAAGTTATTACAGAGCTTGGCCCAGATAGATTATTAGCAAGAGATAATCCTGTTTGCGAAGGCAATACCCTCACACTAGATGCTACTTTCGATACTGCTATAGGGTATCAATGGTATAAAAATGATATTGCACTTACAGACGAAACCAACCCTACTTACACAGTAACTTCGGCAGGGGTATATAGTGTATCAGTACAGCTAACAACAGGGTGTGCGTCTGATGGAGAAATAACTATAGAATATGCTACTAACCCCGAAAGTGTAACCCGAACACTTATACAGTGTGACGATAATAATGACGGGCTTACAACTTTTAACATAGAACTAGCTACACCACTTGTTACCAATGATAATACTGATTTATGGGTAAATTATTATGAAAGCTATGATAATGCCGAAAATGGTATTGATGTTATAACAAGTACAACATCTTATCAAAACACTACGCCTAACCAAGAGTTATATGCAAGGGTCCAAAACCAATATGGGTGTCATAGTATTAGTATTATAACACTTGCAACATCTGTAAACGGTATTACTAACCCTACCCCTATTGCCAGTTGTGATGAAGATGATACTGATGATGGCTTTTTTGAATTAGACTTAAATCAAAGAAATGACGAAATATTACAAGGACTTCCAGATGATTTAGAGTTATTATATTATCTCACTGTTGAAGATGCTTTAGAAGCCGTAAACCCAATACCTAACCCTGAAAGTTTTACTAATACAGTTTCAGGAGGGCAAACGGTATATGCCCGTATTTATAATGGTAGTGAGTGTTACGGCATTGCCGAACTGGAACTCATCATATATACATTTGGAGAAAGTTTTGCTACCGAAGACGTTTATATTTGTGATGATACACCACTTATACTTAACCCTGGCAGTCAATATACATCTTATAAATGGGACACCACTCCTGAGCAATCAACGCAAACAATAACAGTAACCGAACCCGGAATTTATACTGTTACTGTTACCAATAATTTTGGTTGCGAAGCAAGTAAAACCTATACGGTATTACAGTCGGGTATTGCAATAAATGCTACTATAGTTATTCATGATTTTAGAGGAAAAAAGAACTCAATAACCATTACCCCTTTAGGATTGGGAGATTATGAATATTCGCTTGATGGTTTAACGTATCAAGATTCTCAATATTTTGAAGGATTAACATCTGGTGAATATACTATATATATAAAAGATAAAAACGGTTGTAACCCTGTATATACAGATACTATTTTTGTACTCGACTATCCGAAATTCTTCACCCCAAATGGTGATGGTGAAAATGACACATGGCGAATTCCTTACATGACTAACAGACCCGAAATAAAAGTTACTATTTTTGACCGATTCGGGAAAGTAATATCTGGTTTTACAGGAAATAGCATCGGATGGGATGGGAGTTTAAATGGTCAAAAATTACCCGCTACTGATTACTGGTTTATAATAACACTTGAAAATGGAAGAATAGTAAGGGGACACTTTGCCCTAATGCGTTAATTTTTATATATTTATAAAAAAATTAACGCTATCTCTTCGTGAAAAATATTTTTAGGGTACTATTACTACTCATTTTATATACAACAGGACTTTACGCGCAAAGCGACTGTCCTGATGCTATTGTGGTATGTGGTAACCACGATTACTACGGGCTCGATGCAACAGGTGTTGGTGTACAGGAACTGGGCGAAAATGCCTGTTCTAGCATAGAACACAATAGCATATGGCTTAAAATAATGATTAAAGAAGGTGGTACACTCGGTTTTACTATTTTTCCCGAAGAGATAGACGACCTTGTTGTTGATTTTGATTTTTGGATATTCGGACCTAATGTTACTTGCTATGATTTAGGTACTACAATACGCTGTTCTACCACCAACCCATTAGCAGCAGTGTTGGATTATAATACTACAGGAATGAATGATACACAAACTGATGTATCTGAAGGACCAGGAATGGATGGAAATTCATTTATTCAATGGATGGAAGTAGAAGATGGCGATATTTATTACCTAATTATAGACAGACCACATGGTGCTTCTAACTTTTCTTTAGAGTGGACAGGTTCAGCTACTTTTCATGATACCCCTGTTTTTAACAACCCTAACAATATACCCCTAGACATTGTGCAGTGTGATGATGATGGAGTTAACGATGAAACAACCACATTTGACCTGACAGTATATGCTGATATGTTTATTGATGATCAAACGGGGGTAGCTCTAACCTACCACTTAAGTGAAAATGATATGGTTACCGGAGAAAACCCAATGGAGTCGCCCGAAGTTTTTGTTAACGAAACCAATCCGCAAACCATATACCTAAAAATGACCGATGTAGTAACAGGTTGCTATTCTAACGAAACTTTTACAATATCTCTCCCACCTAGTATTGGTATACCTCAAGATATCATTATTTGTGATAATAGTAGCGGCATTGCCGAATTTGATTTATCCGTTAACGAGGCAGTCATAGCTAACGGAAATACAAATGCAGTTGTAACTTATTATACATCAGAAGAAGATGCTCAAAATGCAATAGGTGCTATAGAACTACCATATCAAAACCAGTTTGCTTACCAAAGCGAACAGATATGGGTAAGAATTGAAGATGAACAAGAAGGGTGTATTGACTTTACCTCTTTTATAATAAATGTAGCTCCCATACCCCTTTTTAACGTTCCAGATGATACTCTACCAAATATTACACTTTGTGATAATGACGGTATTCCTGATGGCTCTGTAGAATTTGACCTTACCATTAATGAAACGCTATTAAAAGGAGATCAAGAAGATATAATATTTACTTACTATGAAGATATAGCAGCAGGTGAACCTGAATTAAACCCAATCGCTTTTCCTGAAAGTTATTCTAATGTGCCCAATCCGCAAATTATTCATGTAAAAATAGAAAACGCTATTACAGGATGTTATACTATGGGTACCTTTATGCTTAATGTAACACCTGGAGCAGGAATACCTGAAGAGTTATTTATTTGTGATGACGATGATGGTATCGCAACATTTGATCTATCGACTAATACAGGTCTCATTGCTAATGGTAATACCGATGCTGTAGTAACCTACTACCCTACCCAACAAGATGCCGAAGATGAGGAAAATGAACTAGATATACTTTATGAGAACGAAACACCCTATACAAGTGAGATAATATGGGCAAGACTTGATAAAACAGAAGAAGAGTGTGTTGATTATACCAGTTTTACTATAACAGTAATAACACCACCCGAATTTGTAGCAATAGATAATATACCACCTGATATTACATTATGTGACAATGATGGAGTTGATGATGAGCTTGTTATTTTTAACCTTACAGTAAATGAAGCTATGCTACAAGGCACACAACAAAATGTAGTATTTACTTATTATGAAGATAATAATGGAATACCCGCAACTACACCAATAGCGACACCAGAGATGTATGCTAATAACATAAACCCCCAAGTAATTCATATTACTATCACTAATACATTGGCAGAATGCTCTACAAGTAGTAGCTTTAATCTTATTGTTATACCGGGTGCAGGAACTCCAGATGATTTATATTTATGCGATAATGACGGTATAGCTGAATTTGATTTATCTATTAACAACGATGCTGTCGCTAACGGAAATGATAATGCAGTTATTAGTTATTACACTACCGAAGAAGATGCTCTAAATGGTGCAAATGCTATTGGAGAATTATATGAAAACACATTACCTTATGAGAACGAACAACTATGGGCACGTAGTGATGTATTAAATGGAAATTGTTTTGATATAGCATCTTTTACTATACATGTAACGCCAGCTCCTACAATAAATAATCCTGATGGTATTGATATAAACCTTACTAAGTGCGACGATGATGGTATTGATGATGCAGCCACAATATTTAACCTTACAGAGTATAGTGAAATATTTATTGGGAATCAAACTGATATAGAAATTACATATCATTTAACACCCGAAGATATGGCTAGTGGTGAGAATACCATTGCTAATCCCGAAACTTTTACAAATACAACAAACCCACAAACTATATACATACGTCTTACTAACACTATGGCTGATTGTTATACTGGTGATAGTTTTTCTATAAACATAGACTATACATTACCTACAGGTGAACCACAAGATTTATTACTTTGTGACTTTGAAGAAGATGGTTTTCAACTTTTTGATTTAGCAGAGAACTCTTATTTAATAAGTAACGGAAATTCTGACACCGTTGTTACCTATTATACAAGTCAAGAAGATGCTGAAAATGACATAAACCCGATTAATAGATTTTATACAAATACAACACCATATATCAACCAAACCATATGGGCAAGACTCGAAAATACTTCGGGCTGTTTTGGTTACGGAGTAACATATTTTACTATTGGTATACTTCCCTTACCTGAAATAGATTATACATTAAATATTGTTGATTTTACCACTTCGGTTAACGCAATTACAGTTATAATAAACGAAAATCCTGAAGCCTATGAGTTTTCGATGAACGGGCAAATTTTTACAGATGTTCCTACTTTTAATAATTTAATACCTGGTTTGTACACTATTTATATACGATCTAAAGATAATTGTAAAACCATAGAACTTGAAGTCCCTATATTGAACTATCCTAAATACTTTACTCCAAATGGAGATGGTACAAATGAAGTATGGAATGTAAGTTTCTTATACTTTTTTCCAGATGCAAGAGTAACTATTTTTGATCGCTATGGTAAAATGGTTAAAAGTTATTTAGGCAAGCAAAAAGGATGGGATGGTACATATAATGGTCATAACTTACCTGCTACAGATTATTGGTTTAAACTAGAGTTTAATAACGGACGAGTTATTAAAAGCCATTTTTCACTTTTAAGGTAAATTCTAAATCATTAGCGTAGAATACTAATTCAAAACTAACAATTAACGCTTTAGCAAATATTTTATAACTACAATTTGTTAATTTTGGAGTCCCAACTTTTTCTTATGAAGTATTTTACTGTTTTTTTATTGCTTTTCTTCTCATTTTCATCCTTAGCACAAGGTGAGGCTAACAACTGGTTTTTTGGCAACAATGCTGGTATAGAGTTTCTTGAAAACGGTACTGTGGTACCGCTTGCAGGTAGTGCTATGACCACTAATGAAGGCTGCAGCACACTATCAGACCCATTAGGTAACCTATTGTTTTACACCGATGGGCGTAATGTATGGGATAAGAACCATGTGTTAATGCCAAATGGTAATTATGCTGCTGGAACAGGGCTTAATGGCGACCCTTCAAGCACACAGTCTGGTATTATAGTTCCTAAAAAAGGAGACCCTAACATTTACTATATTTTTACTGTAGATGAGCCACATCATCAGAATGCGGACAGCTATCCTGACCAGTTTACAGATACTTATATAGAAAATGGTGGAGCTACAGGAACAATACCTAACGATGACGATGGTTTTAATAATGGATTTAATTATTCTATTGTAGATTTATCTGTTACAGGAACTAATGGTAGTATTGGCGATGTTACAACCCGCAATGTCCATTTAGTAACCTATGACGCTGACGATTCAGAACAAATTAAATATCAATGCTCTGAAAAAATTACAGCCGTAAAAAATGCATCAGCAACAGGATTTTGGGTTCTTACACAGTTTGTAGATAAATTTTATGCTTTTGAGGTAACGAGTACAGGTGTAAACGAAATACCTATAGTTACACAAATAGAACCTTTAATTATTACTAATGGTTATAGAAGAAATGCCATTGGTTACCTTAAAGCATCACCCGACAGTCAGAAACTAGCTATTGTGCATCAGCAAAACGGTACTGTACAGGGGCAAGCTATTGGAAATGGCTCAGTATATCTTTATGATTTTGATAACGCTACAGGAATAGTATCAAATCCTATACTTATAAAAGATAATATTAATCCATATGGAATAGAGTTTTCGGCAGAAACTAAGAAGCTATATTTTACTGATAGTAGCGGAAATAATTCAGAGCTACATCAATTTGATCTTGAAGCAGATGACATACCTGCCTCTGAAATTATTATTGCAACTTTATCAGGCACTTCTACCGCTTTGCAATTAGGACCAAATGCAAAAATATATCGCTCTACATTTGGCAATACTCTTGATGTAATTAACGATCCTGATGCAGACGGTTTAGACTGTAATTTTCAGGCAAACGGTGTTACGCTAACCACAAGTATGCAGGCACGGTTTGGCTTACCTCCGTTTATAACATCTTTACTCTCGGCAAATATTGTAGCTACTAATAATTGCGAAGGCGAAGCTACACAATTTGAGCTTAATGTAAATTTAGAATTTGATTCGGTAGAATGGGATTTTGGCGATGGTACTGCTACATCAGATGTTGTGAACCCTACTCACCTTTATGAAAATACAGGTACTTATAATGTAGTTGTAACTATCACAAAAGAAGATGATATAACTATAGTAAGTAAAGATATAATTGTTCATACTGTACCCATTGCTAATACTGCACTTACCTTAACAGAATGCGACCCTGACAATAATGGTGTAACTACTTTTAACCTTACCGATAATAACAATGACATTCTTGGTGCGCAAAACCCTACAGGATATGACGTAAGGTATTTTGAAACGCAAGAAGATGCCGACGCTAATACTGCGGCAATAAATGCTGCATCTTACACGAATACTTCAAATCCGCAAACACTATATGTAAGAGTACAAAATAGGAATAACACAAGCTGTTATGACACTACATCATTTGAAATAAATGTAACTAACACTCCTGCTTTTAATGATAGTAGTTATAGTATATGTGATGATGCCACTGATGGTGATGATACTAACGGACAGGCAACTTTTAACCTTGCCGAGGTTACAGCAGCATTAGTGCAGGATACTGATAACTTTACTACTGTTTACTACACAACACAAGCAAATGCCGAAGCAGAAACAGCACCACTACCACAAAGCTTATATAACACCACTGCAAACGAACAAATTATTTATGCACGTGTGGTAAACAATACTTTTGCCGAGTGTTTTGCAATAGAACCTATTACATTAATAGTTAACCCATTACCTTCTATTATAAATAATGTAGCACTAATACAATGTGACTTAGGGATAAATCCTGATGGTATTACCCAATTTAATTTAGAAGAGGCTAACAACTTCTTTACTGCTGGCGATACTAATCTTGTAGTAACCTATTATGTTAATGATGCTAATGCTACTGCCGATACAAATAATATTACAGGAGCATATACTAATACAGAAAATCCGCAAACAATTACTGCTAAAATAACCAATACAGTAACAGGTTGCTCTAGGGTACTACCTTTAATATTACAAGTCAATATTAATACAACTCCGCCTATTGTTTTAGATAATTGTGATGATGATGGCACTGAAGATGGTTTGCACGCTTTTAACCTTAGCGATGCAGGAGTAGAAAATGATACTGACGTAATACTATATTATGCCAATGCTACTGATGCACTGTTAGAACAAAACCCTATAAGTAGTGAGTATAGCAACACAACACCTTATGAGCAAAGTGTATATGCCCGTATAGAGAATAATAACGATTGTACACTGTTACAAGAAATTCAGCTTGTAGTATATGCCCTGCCTGATATTGCCATTGAAGATGAAGCTATAGTATGCAACAACACACAAGACTATATACTGCTTACTAGCGGGGTAACAGGTAATCCGCCAGGATTTAGTTACTTATGGTCTACAGGAGCGACAACGAGGTCTATACAGGTCAATGAAGCAGGTATTTATACCGTAATGGTAACTAATATAAATGGTTGCGGAAAATTACGTACTATTACCGTAACACCATCTGATGTGGCAATTATAGATGATATTATTGTTACAGATCTTGTAGACAATAATACAGTAACTGTATTGGCTTCGCCTACAGGTGGAGTAAACACTACATATCTATACAGTATTGACTTACCTAATGGTCCATTTGTAGCATCAAACTTTTTTGAGGATGTAGAACCTGGACTACATACTGTATATGTATATGATACTAATGGTTGTGGTATAGTAGAACAAGACATATCAGTACTAGCTATTCCTAAATTTTTTACTCCTAATGGTGATGGTGTAAACGAAACTTGGCAAATAATAGGTATTAGTGCCGAAATTTATGCGAAAAGTCGTGTTTATATTCTTGACCGGTATGGTAAATTTTTGGCGGGTGTAAACCCAAAAGGACTTGGCTGGGATGGTATTTATAATGGACGAAAACTACCCGCTACTGACTATTGGTATATTATTAGCCTAGAAGATGGAAGAACGGTAAAAGGACATTTTAGTTTGGTGAGATAGATTAATTTTTATAAGTTTATCTTAACTAAACAAATTACTTTATGAATATTGAAAAAGAATATCATGAAATAGAAAATGATTACACCGATTTTTTCAAAGAAATAAAACGTACTATTGAAAAATTGCTCATTGAAAAAAACATACCTATTGCTTTTAATATTTATGGTAGGAAAAAACAATTATCATCAATACAAGAAAAGCTATCATCAGGAAGGTTTACAGTTAAAAAGACAATTACTGAAATCAATGATCTAGTTGGATTGAGAATAGTTTTATTATTTCCAGAATATAAAAAAGATATCATTGACTTACTATCTAGTGAGTTTGAATTACTTAATAGTAAAGTTCTAAAAGATGAACAAAGTCCTGATAAATTTGGGTACAATTCTACTCATCTAATTTTAAAAATAAAAGAAGAATGGTTAACAGTTCCTGATTGGAGAAATCATTCAGAAAAAAAAATAGAAGTCCAAATTAGGACATTATCAGAACATATTTGGGCTGAGATATCTCATACTTTGTTTTATAAAAGGGAGGAAAATATACCAAATATTATTAACAGAGACTTATACAGGGTTTCTGCTCTTTTAGAAGTTGTCGATGAAAAATTACAAAATATCAAAAGTCAGGTTGAAAAACATTATAATTACATAAAAGAATGTGATTATGAAGAAATTTTAAAACTAGATTTATTTCCTGAAACATTTAGGAGAGTCATGCTAAAAAATTCAGAAGGTATATATAATTTGGATAATGATCTAAACAAAGAATTAAGTTCTAAAATTGAAAAAGATTATAACATACTAACAACAAATGCTCTAGACGATTTAATTACTGATAAAATTAATCTTGAAAATATCGATAATGATAATTATGTCGATAAAGTACTTAAAATATTAGAAGCTGACAAGGAAAGAATCAATAATAAACAGCAAGAAAAAGCATCTTAAAAATAATCCTATAAAAAAATTCCCTTACATAATAATGTAAGGGAATTTTTTATATCAATGCTTGAACTAAAAGTTATGCTATTTTAAAACGTTTTCTATCAGTTTCATTAAGGTATATTTTACGTAAACGAAGTTTTGTAGGTGTTACCTCTACATATTCATCTTTTTGTATATATTCTAATGCTTCTTCTAGAGAGAATTTAATAGCTGGTACAATCTTCGCTTTATCATCAGCTCCTGACGAACGTACGTTACTTAACTTTTTAGTTTTAGTTACGTTAACCGTCATATCATCACCACGAGAGTTTTCTCCAATAACCTGTCCTTCATAAATATCCTCATTAGGATCTACAAAGAATTTACCTCTATCTTGTAATTTATCAATAGAGTAAGGAATTGCTTTACCATTCTCCATAGATATAAGTGAACCACTCATACGTCCTGGTATCTCACCTTTAAATGGCTGATACTCTAAGAAACGGTGTGTCATGATAGCTTCACCTGCTGTAGCAGTAAGCAACTGGTTTCTTAACCCTATAATACCACGCGATGGGATAAGGAATTTTACTATCATACGTTCACCCTTAGGCTCCATACTTAGCATTTCTCCTTTTCGTAGTGTTACAAACTCTACTGCACGACCAGATAGGTTTTCAGGTAAATCGATAGTAAGCTCTTCAACTGGCTCACATTTTTTACCGTCAACTTCTTTAATAATAACCTGTGGCTGACCTATTTGTAGTTCATACCCCTCTCTTCTCATAGTTTCTATAAGTACAGATAAGTGCAATACACCACGACCAAATACCATGAATTTATCTGCACTATTAGTTTCGCCTAGACGAAGAGCAAGATTTTTTTCAAGTTCTTTAGTTAATCTATCTTTAATATGTCGAGAAGTAACAAATTTACCTTCTTTACCAAAGAATGGAGAATCGTTAATAGTGAAAAGCATACTCATAGTAGGCTCATCAATAGCAATAGAAGTAAGTGCCTCTGGGTTTTCAGCATCGGCAACAGTATCGCCAATTTCAAAACCTTCAAGACCTACAATAGCACAAATATCTCCAGCTACTACCTCGCTAACTTTTAAACGACCAAGCCCTTCAAAAGTGTGAAGTTCTTTTATTTTAGATTTTATTATTTTACCATCACGTTTTACTAATGATATGTTCATACCTTCTTTTAGTATACCTCTTTGAAGGCGACCAATAGCGATACGACCTGTAAAGCTAGAAAAGTCAAGTGATGTAATAAGCATTTGTGGTGTACCTTCAGACACTTTTGGTGCAGGTACATGCTCTATAACCATATCAAGTAATGGTTCTATGTTTTCAGTTTTGTCTTTCCAGTCGGTTGACATCCAGTTTTGTTTTGCCGAACCGTAAACAGTAGGGAAATCAAGCTGCCATTCTTCCGCACCTAATTCAAACATAAGGTCAAATACTTTTTCATGTACTTCTTCTGGAGTACAGTTTTCTTTATCTACCTTATTTACAACAACACATGGTTTAAGTCCAAGGTCAATCGCTTTTTGCAGTACAAAACGCGTTTGGGGCATTGGTCCTTCAAAAGCATCAACCAAAAGGCAAACACCATCGGCCATGTTAAGTACACGCTCTACCTCTCCTCCAAAATCGGCGTGACCAGGGGTATCTATAATATTAATTTTAGTACCTTTATACGTAACCGAAACGTTTTTCGAAGTAATGGTTATACCACGCTCGCGTTCTAGGTCATTATTATCTAGGATAAGATCACCAGTATTCTCGTTTTCACGGAACAATTGGCAGTGGTACATGATTTTGTCAACCAATGTAGTCTTACCGTGGTCAACGTGTGCAATAATCGCAATGTTTCTAATGGGCGTCATTCTCTCTTTTTTTGAAGCTGCAAAAATACACTTTATTTCGATAAAAAAAACATTAGTTATTAAGGGTTTAGCTTTTATTAACACCATAATACAATTTAATAACAAATAGTAGCCGATATAACAGGAAATAACACTAAAACAGAATCTAAGAGACAGATAATCATAAGTTTTTGTGAAAAAATTAAAGTAGTATTATTTAATAAAGTATATTTGTTTAACTTTTTTATAAAAACAATGAACAACGTAAAGACAAAATTCAATATTCGAGATCTGGAAAACCTTTCAGGGATAAAGGCGCATACTATTCGCATTTGGGAAAAAAGATATAATATCCTTGAACCTATGCGTACTGAAACGAATATTCGTTTTTATGACATCGAAAACTTACAAAAACTACTCAATATAACCACCTTACACAACTTTGGATATAAAATATCGGCAATATCAAAAATGCCCGAAGAAAAGCTACCTGTACTGGTAAAAGAGATACTTTCCAACAAAAGTATGTCTAACCATATATTAAACGACTTTAAGCTAGCTATGATGAATTTTGATCAGGCGCTTTTCTTAAACACCTACAACGCTCTACTGCAAGAAAAATCGTTTAGAGAAATTTTTTACGACTTTTTTATCCCTTTACTTAACGAAATAGGTTTATTATGGCAAACAAATACTATAACTCCTGCACATGAGCATTTTATAAGTTTTTTAATCAAACAAAAGCTAGCCTCAAATATTGAGAAGTTATTACTACAACCACCACAAAAAACCGAAAGAACCTATATACTCTACTTACCAAAAAATGAAATACATGAGCTCGGTTTAATGTTTATAAACTATGAATTAGCATTAAATGATCACAAATCTATTTTTCTTGGTGAAAGTGTACCTATAGACAGTTTAAAAGACGTTAAAAAACATTTTGACAATGTAACCTTTGTAACCTACATAACAGTAGAGCCAACAATGGGCGAAATAAATGATTATATCGAAGAGCTAAAACTCGAGCTTATAAATGACGACACTACGCTATTATATGTTTTTGGGCATAATACACAGTTTATAAATGAAGATAAAATAAATAAAAACATATCAGTATTTAAATCAATAAGTGAGTTTAGCAATGGATTATAAGTATTGCCATCCAAAACATAATTGTTCAACTATTATCAATAATTACTAAACAAATGAAGAAAGAAATAAAAATAATAGGCTCAGGATTTTCGTCATTATCGGCAGCATGCTATCTTGCTAAATTAGGACATGATGTAACGATATACGAAAAAAATGCGACCATAGGCGGCAGAGCAAGGCAGCTTAAAAAAGATGGACTTACTTTTGACATAGGACCTACTTGGTACTGGATGCCCGATGTTTTTGAACGTTTTTTTGCTGATTTTGATAAAAAACCACACGATTATTACAGTCTAAAAAAACTATCTCCTGCTTATAGAGTATATTTTGGAGAGAATGATTATGTAGATATTGCTAGTAATCCTCAGTCGATTATAAATACATTTGAAAGTATTGAACAAGGAAGTGGTAAAATATTAAAAGAGTTTCTTGATGAGGCTAAAAGCAACTATAATATTGCCATTAAAGATTTAGTATATCGTCCAGGAGAGTCGCCACTAGAATTAGTTACCCCAAAAACAATGATGAAGTTGGGGCAATTTTTTAGCAATATATCTCGTGATGTTAGAAAAAAATTTAAAAGTAAAAAATTAGTCCAAATACTCGAATTTCCAGTATTGTTTCTTGGAGCAAAACCATCTGACACACCTTCGTTTTACAGTTTTATGAATTATGCCGATTTTGGGTTAGGTACTTGGCATCCCGAAGGCGGTATGTATAGCGTTATTGAAGGTATGGAAAGTTTAGCCAGATCATTAGGGGTTAAAATATATACTAATGCCGCAATAGAAAAGATAGGAGTAGAAAATGGTACTGCTTCTTGGATGATGGTAAATAATGAAAAAATAACCGCAGATATTATTGTGAGTGGTGCAGACTACCATCATACCGAAACATTGCTAGACAAGCCTTATAGAGCTTATAGCGAAGACTACTGGAACAAACGTACTTTTGCTCCATCGTCATTACTGTTTTATGTAGGTTTTGATAAAAAAATTGAGAGAGCAGAACACCACACACTGTTTTTTGATACTGATTTTGATATACATGCTCAGGATATATATGATAACCCTAAGTGGCCTGATGAACCTTTGTTTTATGCAAGTTTCCCATCTAAAACAGATATAGAGGCAGCACCATCAAGTAAAGAAGCGGGTACATTTCTTATACCACTAGCGCCAGGTATAGAGGATACTGAAGAACTTAGAGAGAAATACTTTGATAAGATAATAACCCGATTAGAGCGCCTTACAGGACAGGAACTTAAAAGTAGTATTCTATTTAAAGAGTCATTTTGTGTAAACGACTTTGTAAAAGATTATAACTCATATAAAGGTAATGCCTACGGGTTAGCTAACACGCTGTTGCAAACTGCATTTTTAAGACCAAAGCTAAAAAGTCAAAAAGTAAAGAACTTATACTTTACAGGACAGCTCACTGTACCAGGACCTGGTGTACCACCAGCATTAATATCTGGTAAACTAGTTGCTGGGTTAATAGAAAAACAGCTAAATAAAGAAATAAAAGTAACCGTAAAGGAAACAATATGAAATCTATTTTTGACGAAATCTCATACCAGTGCAGCCGTAACGTAACTAAGGCATACAGCACTTCTTTTTCTTCTGCCGTGAAGATGCTTTCGCCACGCATACGTCAAGATATTTATAATATCTATGGCTTTGTACGCTTTGCCGATGAAATAGTCGATACTTTTCATGATTATGACAAAGAACGATTATTTACATGTTTTGAAAATGATTTAGATAACGCTCTAAAAGATGGTATTAGTCTTAACCCTGTATTAAATGCTTTTCAGTACACTGCTAACAAGTATAACATCTCAGAAGAACTCATTAGTAGCTTTATGGAAAGTATGAAGATGGATTTATACAAAAAAGACTATAAAAGTGTTACAGAGTATAATGAGTATATTTACGGCTCAGCAGATGTTGTAGGACTTATGTGCCTTAAAGTTTTTACGGGTAATGATACTACTAAATATGATGAGCTAAAAGAACCAGCAATGCGACTAGGGTCGGCATTCCAGAAAATAAATTTTTTGCGCGACCTGAAAGATGATACCGAAGGATTAGACAGGAACTACTTTCCTGCTTTAAATCTACAGGAAATGGATGATGTAATAAAAAGACAAATTGTAGAGGAAATAGAAGCTGACCTAAATGAAGGGTTTAAAGGTATTATAAAACTACCTACAGAAGCTAAATTTGGTGTTTATACAGCTTATGTATATTATAAAAAATTACTCAAGAAATTAAAAAGAACACCATCGGTTAAGATAAAGTCAACACGCATTCGTGTCCCTGATTATCAAAAAATAGGATTGCTTGCAAAATGTTATCTTGACTACAGGTTTAATATTATATAATTTACAATTCATGGCACTTTATATTCATATAATCGTTTTTATACTCACGTTTTTCATAATGGAATTTATGGCGTGGTTTACGCATAAATATGTAATGCATGGTTTTTTGTGGAGCTTGCACAGCGACCACCACCGTAAAGATCATGACTCTTGGTTTGAGCGTAATGATGCCTTTTTTATATTTTATGCCATAGTGAGCATTGGTTTCTTTTTGTTATGGCAAAACAATATTTTAGAAATTGGCTTAGCTATTGGTCTAGGCATTTTTGCTTATGGGCTTGCCTACTTTTTAGTGCATGATATTTTTATACACCAACGGTTTAAACTGTTCCGAAATGCTAATAACAGGTATGCTAAAGCAGTGCGTAGGGCACACAAAATGCACCATAAACACTTAGATAAAGATAAAGGTGAATGCTTTGGGATGCTGATTGTTCCTTTTAAGTATTTTAAAAAATAATATATTTTATAAAAATGCCCTCAAAGAAAACTCCTTTGAGGGCATTTTTATAAATAATTAACCTTTATTATTTTTCGATTATTTCATCATCATGTCTTGTAATGGTTTAAGTTGTTCTAGGTTTAAGTTCCCCTTTTGTAACACCCCTACAATCTTCATTATATTATTTGGGTTCATGTCATCGCCTAGTACGCGCACCACACCAAAACCATTATCTTGCTGATGCATAAAAAGTACAAACTCATCGATATGTACATCATTGCCTACTGTATAAATAGCGACGCCTACTTTATTAGAACCATAACGCATTAACTCCTCATACTGTTCATCTTTCAACAAGCCTTTTACATTGGCTTGTTCTGTTTTATACAATTTAGTACTTAAAGAGTCTGTTTTAAAGATAAGTATATTCAATTTATCTAACGACTGCAATGCTTCTTGCTCACCTGCTGTTAGCGTAATACTATCGGTATTTATAAAATTTGGCGCAATATCTAGTGCTACAAAATTTTTAGATTGTGACTTTTCTACAAAATACTTTTGCAACGAAGGTTTATTATCGCAAGATACCAGCAGTACTAATAACATTCCTGCTATAAAAAACATCTTTTTCATAGTTACGATTTTTTAGATGCTTTTTTAAGCTGGCTACCTCCTGGTAAATTCATTTTATCTGTAAGTACAGAAAGTTCACTCAACTCAAAATCTCCTGTAAGCGACATTAATACTGTATCATCTTTACCACCTTCTATAAACATTAATAATTCTAATATTTGAGATGATGATGCACCTGTTTTTACGTATATTTTAATAACTTTTCCGCTATCATTAACACGCATCAATTCTTCTAGAGGGTATTTTTTCAGGTAACTTACTACAGAACTTTTCATATCTCCTATAGCCTTACTGTCAGACGTAGTGAAGACTTTAAGGTTATCTAGTTTCTTAATAAGGTCAAAATACTGCTGAGCTTCCTTATTATTTTTATCCATTTCAACATTGCCTATTAGCTGAAACATTTTTTTGCTTACTATAATAGCGGTTACACCATCCTTACCATCGAATTTATCAAATGCCGACTGTGCAAAAAACAGTGTAGGCATAAGCATTATTACTAATACGATTATTATCTTTTTCATCTTTGTTTTACTTTATGGGGTGTTCTTAATTTATTCTTTATCATCTAGATCTATATTCCCTATAAAAGAGACAAGTACAACCTCATCATCTTTCTTGTTCTCGGTAAAAACAAGTAACTCTTTTATTTGTGAGTTATTTTTACCTGCTGTAATGTATATGTTTACTTTAGTTCCTTTATCATTTAGGCTTACAAGCTCATCCATAGAGTGCTTTCTAAGGTAAGATGCAACCGTTTTTTTCATATCCTTAGAATATTTTTTGTCTGATGTAGTAAACACCCTAAGACTTTCCATGCTATCTACTTTATCTAAGTAGTCTTTTGCTTTTTCTGCTCCTCCAGATAATTTAATATACCCTAAAACATCTACAAGGTTTTCATGAATAACTATCCCATCAATCCCCTCTTTGTCCTGAAATTTATCAAACTCTCTTTGGGCAAAGGTAACAAATGGTGTAACTGCCAATAGTGCTACAATTATAAATTTTTTCATTTTGTATCTTCTTTAAAAATTTTGTTTTTTGATTTTTGATATTCGCCTAAATACGCTGCTCCTGTTACTCCTACATTTATATTACTAGAAAGCATATTAAGTGCTTTTTGAGTTTCCTTAAATGCTACTTCAGGATCATCATAAGTACCCAACTCTCCTTCTTGTGGTGTTTGTGGAGTAAGGAATAGTGCATAAAGACCAAGCATTAGTACAAAACTTGCTGCTACCGATAACCATGCTACATATTGTTTTCTAGGTTTTAGTGGTACGGTTTTTTCAAATTTTTCTGTTGCCTGCTGGGTAAAATATCCAAACATAGGACGGTACTGTTCTAAATGGGGCGCCACATCTAGAGAAGAGAAATAGTCTTTAAGTCTATTCTCTTCGGCAGTACTGGTTGCTGCATCAAAATATTTTTCCAGTAGTTTTTCAATTTCTTTCAATTCCATAGCTATGTTTTTTTGTAAGCTCTTCTCTAATTGTTTTTCTCGCTCTCGAAAGGGCTACTCGCACAGCCGTTTCATTCATATCCATCATTTTAGCGATTTCTTCAAATTCATATTGTTCTACATCACGCATCTGAACAATTATTTTTTGCTGTTCTGGCAGGGTATGCATAATTTTTTCTACCCAACTCCAACTATCACGATCTTCTGCTTGTTTCTGTAAACTAGCTTGCCCATCAGTAAAGTTAGAGTGCACTATGCGCATCTCTGTTGCTCGTTTTGATTTTAACTGATCTAAACAATAATTTTTAGTTATTGTAATTGCCAATGCTTCTACACTCGAATAAGTATCTAACTTTGCTTTATTCTTCCAGAGTCGTACCAATACCTCCTGTGTAGCATCTTCTGCTTCTTCGGTACTTACCAAAAGTCGTTTTGCCAATCGAAACATTCGATCTTTAAAAGTGTTTGTAATATTTATGAACTCCGATTGATTCATTTATAATAGACATTGGTTTGTTAGCCGTTAATAAAAGGAAGACGAACAATATAAATTTTTGTTACATATTGTATTAAATATATTAAATTTACGTTTTAATCAGAAATAATAATTGCGCTTGATGAGAAAGATAACACTACTACTAGCTGCACTAATGGTTACTTCATTAACCTTTCAGAGCTGCGAAGATATGGATGATAAAGCTGTTCCTGTTAATGACTTTATATGGAAAGGATTAAACTTATACTACTTATGGCAAGAGCAAGTACCTGAACTTGACGATGACCGATTTAGTAATCAAGCACAGTTAAACTCATATCTTGAAGGTTTCTCTAGCCCTGAATCGCTATTTCAAAATTTATTATATGAACCAGGTACTACAGACCGTTTTAGTGTAATTTTCCCAGACTACAGGGTGCTAGAAAATGCATTACAAGGTGTTTCTACAAGCAATGGCGTTGAATTTGGACTTGTATATGCCGATGAAAGCCAAACGAGTGTTTTTGGGTATGTTCGTTACATATTACCCGATTCGGATGCTGCAACAAAAGATATACAACGAGGTGATATTTTTTATGCTATAAACGGTACTCCTTTAAATGATGGTAATTACCAGTCATTACTAAGCGAAACTACTTATACCCTAAACTTTGCCGATTATAATGATGGTGAACTTACGCCAAACGGTGAAGAAGTTACTTTAACAAAAACCGAATATGCCGAAAACCCTGTATATACTACTAATGTTATAACGGAAGATGAGCACGTAATAGGCTACTTTATGTATAATGGTTTTTATAGTAGTTATGACGATGAACTTAATGCTGCTTTTGGACAACTAGCTTCGCAAGGTGTTAATGAGTTAGTATTAGATTTACGATATAACTCAGGCGGATCTGTAAGAACAGCTACTTATCTTGCCAGCATGATTACAGGACAATTTAACGGAGAACTATTCGCTAAAGAACAATGGAACTCTAAACTACAGGCGTATTATGAAGATAGAAATCCAGCAGCATTAGTTAATAATTTTACCAATAAACTATCTAACGATGCTGCAATAAACAGCCTAAACCTTAATAAAGTATATATACTTACTACACGCTCCACAGCATCGGCAAGCGAATTGATTATTAACTGTCTAAAACCTTATGTAGATGTTACCGTTATAGGCGATGTAACTACTGGTAAAAATGTAGGTTCGGTTACACTATACGATTCTCAAGATTTCTCCAAAAACAATCGCAGCGGAGTGCATACTTATGCCATGCAACCTATTGTACTAAAAGTGGTAAACAAAAATAATTTTGGTGACTATGAACAAGGTATAAACCCTGACATAGAACTTAAAGAAGACTTTGGAAACATGGGTATAATAGGCGACCCTAACGAACCATTATTTGCAACAGCAATAGCTGATATAACAGGAAACGGAAGGTTTAGTATTCCTGATAATAACAATCATAAACTGTTTAAAGACTCTAAGAGTATGCGTCGTTTTGGTACTGAAATGTATAAAGATGATATTCTTGAAGGTGGGTTTAACCTGATAAAAAATTTACAGTAATTATAATAAAAAAGAGTGGCGAAAGCCACTCTTTTTCTTTTCTCCTGTATGTGGATGTTCATTCAGGATACTAAACTTAAACAAATAACAAATAATCTAATTAAAATAAAAACCTGCAGGTATTACCCCTACAGTAAACTCTTCTAGCTTCTCACCTGTAAGCGAATAAATATATACTTTACCATTAGAGTTATAGTCCATAGCATCACCTACATATACCTTATTGTTTTTCACTTCAAAAGAATATACACCATACACTCCTTGCTCAGTAGTAGTAAATAATGGTGCAGAAGGTAAGGTAGTAGCAGAAGTTGTCATAGTATATATACCATCATTTATAGTATAGTATAACTTATTGTTTTCTATAACAAGGTTAGTAGGGTGAGTTATTCCGTTAAAAACAAGATTTTGGGAAATACTGTTATCAGTAAGGTTTATAACCGTCAATTGTCCGGTAGTTTCTGTACCCGACCATGATGGTGCTCCTTCGCCCATTACGTATAATTTACCATTATCAATTTCAAGACTGTTTGGCACATCTCCTACAGCAATGCTTGTTGTTACATTACCAGCAGCAGCATTTATTACCGTTACAGTATTACCATAACCATAGCCACCTTTATGAGCTACATATAAATTACCATTATTTTCAACAATAGCCTCAGGACCTTCTACTACTTCAATACTTGATGAAACAGTATTAGTAGATAAGTCTAATACAGCAACATAATCATCAGTAGTATCGACAGGATCACCCCAGTTAGTAACATACCCCTTATCTCCTGAAAAAGCTATATAACGCGGATTATCAAGCCCAGTAGTAACGGTTGCTACACCTTCAAAAGTATAACGGTTTACTATTTCTATTTTATGGGAATTGTTTACAACAATGTAAGCATAGTCGCCATGTAAGCCTATATCTTGACCTGTATCGCCAAGAAGTCCACCGTTAACCAGTGAAAACACATTATTTTCAAGCTCATTAGCTTCCGAAAGAAATGATATAGAAGCATTACCTACATTATACCCTCCTTGGTTAAGTATTAATAAACCATTATCATAAGCGCCTTTTGGCGCGTTAGATGAATCGTCATCACTGCTACATGAAGCAAAGAATAGAGCTCCTGCAAATGCTGTTAAAATTAGTTTGTTAAGTTTCATTTATGATTA
The DNA here is from genome assembly GCF_003344925.1 of Flavobacterium arcticum. Taxonomy (NCBI): domain Bacteria; kingdom Pseudomonadati; phylum Bacteroidota; class Flavobacteriia; order Flavobacteriales; family Flavobacteriaceae; genus Flavobacterium; species Flavobacterium arcticum. The sequence continues at coordinate 2,893,913 of NZ_CP031188.1, forward strand.
AAATTTAAAATTAAGGTACATAGTATAATTGCGTCCTGGCATAGGACGTGTTGCTACGTTCTGATAGGCTTTGTCCCAAAGGTTATGTATTTGCACACCTACATCTAAGCCTTGCAAGAGCTTAAAATGATATTCTGCACCAAGTGTAGAAACATGGTAAGCGTCAATTTGAGAATTGTTATCAGAGGTATTAAATACCTTACCATTATATAAATGGCGGTAATATGTAGAGATGTTTTTATAAGAATAAGCTAGCGAAGCCGTAGCTTTATTAAAAGGCACATAAATAAGTTGGTTACTACTACCATCTTCACGCGATACGGTATAAGCATAAGTACCATTAAAAGTGAAACGGCTACTACCTATAGTTTTTTGCCAGTTTATAACCGACTCCACCCCATAAGTATTTACTTTACCTACATTTTCAGGTCGCCATACATTGTTTACCGGTATCCAGCGCAGCATATCGCGTAGTTTTATATAATATCCTGTAACGGTAAGTTTTACATTTTTAACTTTAAACTCGTTGCCTAGCTCTGCTTGATAAGAGCTTTCGGGTTTTAAATTAGGGTCGCCACTACCCTGCCAATACAAATCGTTAAAAGTAGGAATACGAAAATTGCGCGAAGCATTAGCTTTAACAGTATAAAATTTCGTTACATCATAACTACTCCCAAAAGAAAAAAGCATGGGGCTTTTATAAACATCTGTTACCTCTTTACGTACACCTAATTCATATTGTAATTTATTGTTAACCGTATGTTGTAACAACAAACTCCCTGAACCTATATTACGCTCCTTTACCTCGATATCTGAGCCTTTGCCTTTGTTATGAGTATAGTTTAATAATGTGTTTATTTTTAAATTATCGGTAATGCGGTAAGCCAAGTCATACGTTCCCAGCCATGTATTTACTTTCCCGAAAGTATAATTATCATTACCCCTCGCATAATACTTATAATGCTCGGTAAGCAATCCTGCTTTTAGCTTAGAGGTAAAACGTCCATACAACCCTAACCACTCTAGTAAGTTTCTTGAGTTAATGTCTTGGTATTTACTTTGTGACGGTGCAGCAAGCGTACGCGAAAAGTGCCTTTCGCCATCGTAAGCAAAGCTATACAGCCGTAGTATGTTTTTTTTATTCAATTTATACCCAAAAGCAGCATTATAACTGGTATTATAATACTGTCCGTTTTCATTTTTTATGTTCGAATTGGGGTATTCATAGTCATTGTTAGAATTGTTTCGACTAATGCTTACATCACTACTAAATTTATGGGTAGAAGCCTTAAAATTGTAATTAGCATTCACAGTATTATAGCTACCATATTTAACTAAAAGTACATTGTTAATTTTATTATCAAAAGATAAATCATTATTCAAATGAATACTCCCCCCAATAGCACTACTACCATAAATAACGCTACCTCCTCCTGCTCTTACGCTAACCGAATTGAAATCACCTGCATTCAAGATATTAAAATCTGTTTGCCCGTTAAGTTGTGAGTTGATGTTGATACCATTCCATATTACAGCGGTTTGCTGCGCCGTAGTACCCCGAAACGATGGTGACGACACCATACCCAAACCATTTTCTTTAAAATAAATGACAGTATTATAGTTGAGTAAAGCTCCTAATGAAGCTGGATTACGAGCAATAACTGAATCGTTTAATTGTTGAACTGATTGCGAGTTGGAATAATCGCGTAGTTGAGTATCAGATATTATTACCTCTTGCAATTGGGTAATAGTATCGTTTTGCGCACAAAGGTATTGGCACAATAATAGTGAAGCGATGAAGAATAGTTTTCTTATAGTCATAAATCGTAGAACCCTTTTTCCCGAAGGTTCGATATTCGTTATACTAAAGGCAGGTCTCCTGGCTTGCGTACTGTTGTTCACCTTCCCATAACTTTCGTTACAGTGGTATGCAGTTAACAACAGTCTCCCTTATCGGGATAAGCTTACAGTTGCGGGAACAGCTCAGGTATTTAACCTGATTCCCTTTTAATGTGACGACATGAAAAAACGCCACAACCTAAAGTCGGGGCAAAGATAGGATTTATATTGAGATATTTAATTTATACATTTGCAACTGTTCAATATTTTTTATGAAGAAGTTAAACATCATCTTATCGATTATTGTATTGCTTGTAGCTACTGGCTGTAAAAAGGAAGCAAAACAAAAGAGTACTCCACCCGAAACAACTGTTAATGCCGTAACACACGCGAGCGGGTTACAAATTTATAGATACAATGGCTACTCCGTTGTAAAAGTGACAAACCCTTGGCCTAATGCCGAGAAAGGTTTTACTTATGTAATGCAACAAAAAAACGCTATAATACCCGATAGCCTTAGCCAATATATTACGATACCTGTACCCATAAAAACAGTAGTAGCTACCTCAACTACACACATACCATCATTAGAAATGCTTGGCGTTGAGAATTCATTGGTAGGGTTTCCAGGAACTAATTATATATCATCAGAGAAAACAAGAGCGCGAATTGATGCTGGTAAAGTACGCGAAGCTGGTGCTAATGAAAGCCTAAACACCGAAGTAATGATAGACTTATCACCCGATGCGGTAGTGGGCTTTAGCATTAGCGGAGATAATAAAACAATGACTACATTAGAGCAGAGCGGTACAAAAGTATTGTATAACGGCGACTGGACAGAACAATCGCCATTAGGAAAAGCGGAATGGATTAAATTTTTCGGGGAACTATACGACTTACAAGAAAAAGCAGATAGTATATTTAACCAAATTGAAACTGATTACAATGAGGCAAAAACTTTAGCACAAAACGCCAAGGATAACCCTACCGTACTTAGTGGAGCTATGTATCAAGATCATTGGTATTTACCACAAGGAGGTAGTTGGGGTGCATTGTTTATAAAGGATGCGCATGCCAATTATCTTTGGGCAGACTCTGACGGAACAGGCAGTCATACACTATCGTTTGAAACAGTATTAGACAAGGCACAAAATGCTGACTTTTGGATTGGTCCTGCTCAGTTTACATCATTACAAGAAATGGTTGACAGTAACCCTCACTATGCACAATTTAAAGCTTTTCAAAACAAAGAAGTATATTCTTTTGCAAGTAAAACAGGAGCTACAGGAGGTATTATTTATTATGAACTCGCTCCTAACCGTCCTGACTTAGTGTTAAAAGACCTCGTGAAAATACTACACCCCGAATTGTTACCAAACTATGAACTTCATTTTTTTGAAAAACTAAAATAAAACGCATTGCAGCACACAAAGCAATATAAATTTTTATTTCTGGCACTAGGCATTAGCTTAGTACTACTATTTTTAGCAAACCTTAGCTTAGGGTCGGTAAGTATTCCTTTTAAAGATGTAATACAAACCCTAGCAGGTGGCGAAGCTACCAAAAACAGTTGGGAATATATTATACTTAACTATCGTTTACCCAAAGCTATAACTGCTATTATAGTAGGTATAGGGTTATCAATTAGCGGATTACTTATGCAAACGCTTTTTCGCAACCCCTTAGCAGGGCCCTATGTACTGGGGCTGAGTTCAGGAGCAAGTCTTGGGGTAGCTTTCATTATACTAGGTGCTGGAATATTACCTGCTTTTTTAGGTAATATATTCATTTCATCTTATGGTGTAATAATAGCAGCTATACTGGGTAGTTTCGTAGTCCTACTAGCGGTATTACTAGTAGCACAACGCTTAAAAGATACTATGGCAATACTTATTGTAGGCTTAATGTTTGGTAGTTTTACTAGTGCTATAGTAAGCGTACTCACCTACTTTAGTACAGCACAACAGCTTCAAAAATTCACATTTTGGGCTATGGGTAGTTTGGGTAGCTTGCCTTGGAAAAACATAAGTATTTTGGGTATAACCTGTCTGGCAGGTATAATCTTGGCTGCATCGTGTATAAAACCGCTCAATGCATTATTATTAGGCGAACGCTACGCTAAAAGCATGGGTATTAACTTTAGTAAAACACGATTTATAATAATATTGGCAACCAGTTTACTTGCCGGAAGCATAACGGCTTTTGCAGGACCAATAGCCTTTATAGGGCTTGCCGTACCCCATATTGCAAAACTTTTATTTAAGACAAGTAATCATTTAATATTGTTTTGGGGTACATTGTTATGCGGAGCAATAATAATGCTACTATGTGATACTATAACACAACTACCTGGCAGCGACTTAACATTACCTATTAATGCGGTAACCTCTATAATAGGTGCACCAATAGTAATATGGTTATTATTACGAAAAAGAAAAGGAATGTACAGTTAAACCAACGCTATGAAACAAGACGACATGATACTATCGGCAAATGGAATAAGCATTGGCTATACTACTAAAAAAGCAAAAAAAGTAATAGCAGATAATATTACCATTAACCTGAAAGCAGGAAGTTTTACGGCACTTATTGGGGCAAATGGTATTGGTAAATCTACACTATTACGTACCCTTACAGGCATACAAAACCCATTGAAAGGAGAAGTTTTTCTTAATCGTAAAAAAATAAATGACTATACCCCTAAAGAACTAGCGCAAAACCTTAGTATAGTATTAACAGAAGGCTTACCACCGAGTAACCTCAGCGTGTATGAACTGGTTGCGCTAGGAAGACAACCTTATACCAACTGGTTGGGTACACTTTCTCCTGAGGATAGCGAGAAAGTAAATGAAGCATTAGCACTAACACAACTAACAGCATTGGTAGATAAAAAGCATTATGAAATAAGTGATGGACAGTTGCAAAGAGTACTCATTGCACGCGCTTTAGCGCAAGACACCCCTTTAATACTACTAGACGAACCTACCACGCACCTCGACTTACTGCACAAAGTGAGCTTATTAAAACTGCTAAAACAGCTTACCAAGAAAACAGGAAAAAGCATTCTCTATTCCACCCATGATCTTGACCTTGCCTTACAGCTTAGTGACGAACTTGTAGTAATGACACCCGAAGGAACAGTACAAAGCAGTCCTAAAAAGCTTATAGAAAGTAATGTTTTTGATGCTTTATTTATGGATAAGAATATAGTATTCGATAAAAACAAGAATGGCTTTACAATTCTGTAGAACAAACCTTATACCCTACTATTATCAGCGCGCCAGTTTTTTATTGATTTTTTAATCGCACTAGGCGAAAGGTTTTCTTTTATTACTCTATCAGCAAGTGCTGCCAATTCATCATCAGGAGCAAAACGCAATGCAAAAATTTGACCTTGCGATAAACTATCTTCTAAAATTTCTAAACGCTTTCCTGTTACAACAAAATAGCGATAGCGCATTTCTTGTAGTATAATTCTATTTTGTAAGGTTAGTGAATAGTGTTGGCGTAACATAAAGGACAGCCATATAACAGCCGTAGTAAGCATACCCATAAAGAGCCATATTTGCTCCTCACTTTTTGAAGCATTATAAGCTGTTGCAACAAGTAAAATAAGCATTAACGGATAAAATATAAAGTGATGTGGCGAGTAAAATCGTATATGATTTTTATAATTTTGTTGTGACATTGTCTTTTATTTTTTTATTGTTACAGTAAATTACTTTTAGGCAATAGTAGTGGTAGTATCTCTGTTATTTTTTCGATTTCGCTAAAATTCTCATGTTCTACATTGTGCTCTACCATTTCATGTGCCCAAGTAGTATGGAAAGGTACATGGCAGGCATGACCACCAATTTCTAATACAGGAAGCACATCAGACTTTAATGAATTACCTATCATATAAAATTCACTAGGTGATATATCTAAACGCTTTAGAAGTTTTTGATAGTCTATTGCCTTTTTATCAGACATCACCTCTATATGATGAAAATAATGCCCTAGCCCAGAATTATGTAGTTTGCGTTGCTGATCTTTCAGGTCGCCTTTAGTAGCTACAACTAGTTTATAATGCCCTTGTAGCTTATTTAGGGTTTGTTCTACCCCATCTAGCAATACAATAGGCTTTTGTATTAATTCTTTACCAAGATCTGTAATTTTTTGTATACTACTTACACTCAGAGTCCCTTCAGATATTTTTACAGCAGCTTCTATCATACTAAGCACATAACCTTTAATACCATAACCATATAATGGTAAATTATTTATTTGAGTATTAAAAAGCTCTTGCGATATACTTTGATGTGAAAGATAGTTTTCCATAATACCACAAAACTTCTTTTCGGTTTCTTCAAAGTAAGGTTCATTTATAAATAGAGTATCGTCAGCGTCAAATGCTATAACTTTAAGGCTCATAAATTAAGAGTTTATTTACAAATTTACTAAAGAAAGACTATACAAAGTAATGTGTTATGTTAATTGATTTATAATGTTTTAATATTCATAAAAAACATTTCTGAACTATTAATAAACATAAACGTTTGGATATTTTCCTTATTTTTACATTTCAGCAAAAACTTCACTAATGCCCGAAACCATTACTTTATTACTCGCCTTTATAATAGCCCTTGCAATAGGTGTTTTTATTGGTAAAATTGTTTTCTCTTCAAAATCTGATTCCGAGCGAAAAGTACTTGAAGAGCGCAACAATAGCCTTACTCAGCATATAGAACAACTAAAACAGCAATTTGTAAGCGAAAAACAAGTTATTGAAAAGCAAATGTTACAGCTACAAGAAGAACGCGAAAACCTGCGTACCGCAAAAGATGCACTATCGATACAGCTTACAAAAAAGGAAACGGACTTTGACAACCTGATGGAGCGCGTTAAAGAACAACGTGAGGAAACAGAAGAACTGCGCGAAAAATTTACTAAAGAGTTTGAAAACCTTGCCAATAAAATATTGGAAGAAAAATCGACTAAGTTTACCGAGCAAAATCGCGAGAATATTAAAAACATATTGTCGCCTTTACAGGAAAAAATACAGCTTTTTGAACGAAAAGTAGAAAGTACTCACAAAGAAAGTATTGACTACCATGCTGCACTACGTGAGCAAATACTTGGGCTTAGTAAAATGAATGAGCAGATGAGCCGCGAAACAATTAACCTTACCAAAGCATTAAAAGGCGACAGCAAAATGCAAGGAAACTGGGGCGAATTGATACTGGAACGAGTACTAGAAAAATCGGGGCTGGAAAAAGACCGCGAATATTTTGTACAACAAAGCCATACTACCGATGAGGGTACACGTGTACTACCCGATGTAGTGATAAACTTACCCGATGGCAAAAAAATGGTTGTAGATAGTAAGGTATCACTCGTGGCTTATGAACGTTATGTAAACGAAGAAGATGATCCGTTAAGAATAGTGCACCTAAAAGAACACGTAAACTCTATAAAACGCCATATAGATCAATTGGGAGAAAAGAATTATCAAGACCTCTATAAAATGGAAAGCCCTGATTTTGTTTTACTTTTCATCCCTATAGAATCGGCTTTTGCAAGCGCATTAAATGAAGATACGACTCTATACAATAAAGCTTTTGAACGTAATATTGTAATTGTAACACCTAGCACACTACTTGCTACCTTACGTACTATAGACAGTATGTGGACAAATCAAAAACAGCAGGAAAATGCCTATGAAATTGCTAGACAGGCAGGTGCGTTATATGATAAATTTGTAGGTTTTACTGACGATCTTATTATGGTAGGCAAACGTATGGACGAAGGCAAAAAAGCCTATGAAGGAGCTATGGGCAAACTAGTAAACGGACGTGGCAATATCGTAACCAGTATAGGGAAATTGAAAAAAATGGGGGCTAAAGCTAAAAAATCGCTACCCGAAAACATAGTAACCCGAGCTATGCTAAGTGATGAAGAAAATACAGAAGACGATAATTTACTCAACCCGTAATATTTAAAAATGAATAATAACTATAAAAAACTAACTACATCGCGAATAACAATATCCGAATTGATGTTACCCTCGCATACTAACTTTAGTGGTAAAATACACGGTGGGTACATCTTAGGCTTGATGGATCAAATCGCTTTCGCTTCAGCATCCAAATATTCGGGTAAATATTGTGTTACAGCGTCGGTAGATAAAGTAGATTTTTTAAACCCCATAGATGTAGGCGAACTAGTAACCATGAAAGCATCTGTAAATTATGTAGGCAATAGTTCTATGGTAGTGGGCATACGAGTAACATCCGAGAATATCCAAACTGGTAAAATTAAGCATTGTAATTCTTCTTACTTTACTATGGTAGCCAAAGATGAAAATGGCACTACTGTGAGTGTACCCCGTCCGCTTATAACATCTTTAGAAGAAGTCCGTCGTTTTCACAAAACATTAAAACGTATCAATTTCAGAAAACGTCACAATCAAAATCAAGAAAATTTCAACTATACTTCATCCGAAGCTTATGAAACATTAAAATCATTAAATGTAAAAGTTGACCTGTAATAAACTATAATACTACAATGTAGTTGTTAAATTATTTTATATTTGTCTTTACTATATTATAATTTATGAAACACAACTACTTTTTTAAGACACTTTTATTAGTTACACTTATAACTACACTATACTCTTGTGGTTCGGATGATTCTGATACATATACAGAAATTATACCCGAAGAAGAATCGCCTGTAGTATTAGACCTCAACGCTGTGCCCTATGCTAGTCTATCTGAATATAATTTTTTTGAAGGTGAACTAAAAAACTTACAACCTGTATATAAAGTTATTCCTTATGATATTAATAGCAGTCTTTTTACTGACTATGCAATTAAAAAGCGATTTATATGGATGCCAAAAGATGTACAAGCAAATTATACAACTGATAGAGAAGTACCTGTATTTCCTATAGGTACTGTACTCATAAAGAATTTTTATTATGATAATACTATTCCAAATAATACTACATATATAATAGAGACCCGATTAATGATAAAAAAAGCTGACGGGTGGGCTTTTGCTAATTATGTATGGAATGATGAACAAACAGAAGCATTATTAAGTACTCAGCGTGAAACAATTCGTATGTCTTGGAATCAAAACGGTACAGCTATAACTACTAATTACAAAACACCTTCTACAATAGATTGTGCCACCTGTCATACAATTAATAACGTCTATACACCTATAGGTGTAAAACCACAAAACCTCAACAAGATGTACACTTATAATGATGGTACAAAGAACCAGTTGAGCAAATGGATAGAAGAAGATTATCTTGATACTAAGCCTACAACCATAAATAGCACTGTAGATTGGGCTGATGCTTCGCAATCACTTGAGCTAAGAGTACGCTCTTACCTTGACATTAACTGTGCTCACTGCCATAGCACAGGTACATCATGCGATTATACCCCTATGGAACTATCCTTTTCACAATCAACAGTGCCCGAAAATCTTGGGATATGTAGAGAACCTATAGATTTTGTAACAGGCGATCAACAATATATTGTTTCAGGACAAGACATACAAGGGTCATTAATGCATTTCAGGATGAATACTAATATTCAAAGTGAAATGATGCCACCTGTAGGACGCACAATAGTACACCAAGAAGGGGTTGAACTTATTGAAGAGTGGATTAATAGCGTCGAAACTACATGCCCGTAACTCACTAAAAATTAAACTATTAATTTAAACTATTCTCAAAATAACAAAAGAAACTTTATATGTTAAAAAAAATAAAGTAGGGTTTTTTATTTTATATTTGTTACTATTGAATATAAAATTGTAAGATTAATACATGAAAAAGCATAATTACTTAAAAACTTTATTTTTTTTAACCCTTTTTTCAACATTAACTTCTTGCGGAACGGATGACGGTGATACTTATACCGAAATACTAGATCCTGTGTCGCCAGTAGTAGTAGATATTAGTGCCGTACCTTATACAAAGTTATCGGAATATAAATTTTATGAAGGCGACCTTAAAAATATGGAACCTGCTTATAAGGTATTACCATATGACCTAAATAGTGCTCTTTTTACTGACTATGCTCACAAAAAAAGATTTATATGGATGCCCGAAGGCGAAAAAGCTACTTATAATGGAGATGAAACCATACTAGATTTCCCTACTAGAACAGTTATAATTAAAAATTTTTATTATGAAAATGTGCTACCCGATAATAGCACACGCATAATAGAAACAAGATTAATGATAAAAAAAGATAGTGGATGGATATTTGCCGATTATGTATGGAATGATGAACAAACAGAAGCCTATCTTGATCTTGAAGGAAGTTTTACAGATATAAGCTGGATAGAAAATGGAGTGGAAAAAAGCTCCACATACAGAATTCCTTCAGAATCAGAATGTCTTACTTGCCATAAAAACGGAAATGCTCCAATACCTATTGGACCTAAACCGCAAAATATGAACAAGATGTTCAACTATAGTGATGGCACTGCCAATCAATTAAGTAAATGGATTGAGGAAGGCTACCTTCAAGATAATCTTCCTGCTGAAATAACCAGTACTATAGACTGGACAGATATTTCTCAGCCCTTAGAATTGAGAGTACGCTCATATATGGATATTAATTGTGCTCACTGCCATGCAGAAGGCGCTCATTGTGATTATATGCCAATGAGACTTGCATTTAGCGAAACAACTAAAGCTATTAATATGGGAGTATGTGTAGAACCATTTGAATTTATAAGCACATCATATCCACATATAATAGCCAAACAAAAAATTGAAAACTCTGTAATGTACTACAGACTTAGTACCACTAACGAATCAGAACGTATGCCTATGCTAGGTAGATCTATAGTTCATGAAGAAGGACTTCAACTATTTGGAGATTGGATTAATAATATGGACGGGACTTGTCCATAAAAAATAAAATTAACTAACAGCTAAAATTAACCCTAACTAATTATGAAAAAAATATTTACTTTATTAATTACAGGATTGGGCATAGTAAACCTTACTGCCCAAAACACTTGTGCAACTGCACAGCCAGCAACAATAGGTATAAACAATGTATCTTATGCTGATGGAAGCGAGGTACCGTTACCCATATGTATAGGTGGTACTAATAATGAGGTTACAAAGGGCGCATGGTATACTTATAGTAGCACAGAGATACTTAATATTACAATAAGTACTGATCCTGAAGGTTTCCCTATATTAGACACCCGTGTACATATATACACAGGAGATTGTGACAACCTTATATGTGAAGCTGGAGATGACGATAGTGGCGAAGGCTACTCATCTGTAGTAGAATTTACCGCACAACCTGATGTACTTTATTATATTTCTTTTGATAATTACTGGGACAGCAATGATTTTGTTTTTGAAGTTGAAGAATCAGAGTATATTGCTCCTATGTTTGAAGCTGTAAGCCTAGAAGGTATTACAGGGCAATACATTATGTGCGTTGCAGACATGAATGGCGACTATCTTGATGATATTGCCGTACCTGGATCAGGATCTATAACTATGTTATACCAAAATACTGATGGCACTTTTAATGGGAATCTAGTAGGTGCTGATAACACACCATACATGCCAGGCTGGAGTCTTGCTGCTGGAGATTATGACGGAAATGGTTATAATGACCTATTATATGGCTCAGGTAGCGGTGCAACAATAATGCTTGCTAATGAAGACGGTAGTGCTTATACAGCCATGATATCGCCTCAATCTATATTTTCACAACGTACAAACTTTGTTGATCTTAACAACGATGGTAATCTAGATGCCTTTGTATGTCATGATGTAGAGCCTAATGTATATTTTTTAAATGATGGTGACAGTAGTTTTGAATTTATTCAAGGCGGAATTGGCGATTATATTACAGGAGGAAACTATGGTTCTATATGGGTAGATTATGACAATGATGGCGACCCTGACTTGTTTATTGCAAAATGTAGAGGTGGTGGTGATGACGCTGGTATAAACGAATTACATAGAAATGATGGTGACGGAGTATTTACCAATGTAAGTATCGAAGCTGGTATGGCAGATATTGTACAAACATGGTCAACAGCTTTTGGTGATTTTGATAACGATGGTGATATGGATGCTATGGTAGGAGCTAACTCTACTTCTCATGGTACACATAAGTTAATGATTAATAACAACGATGGCACTTTTAGTGACTCGACAGAAGGTTCTGGTTTTGATACATTTAATCAATATGGTAGAGAACATATTACACATGACTTTAATAATGATGGTTTTCTAGACGTAATGGGTGGAGGCACTTTTATAATGTTTAATAACGGAGATATGACTTTTACACCCGTTAATACTGGTAGTGCAGTAGTAGGAGCTATAGGTGACCTTAATGATGATGGTTTTCTTGATATCTTAAATGGTAATAAAATCATGATGAATGGTGGTAACGATAATAACTGGCTAAAAATACACCTAGAAGGAACAGATAGTAATAAAAACGGTATAGGTGCACGTGTAGAAATTTACGGAAGTGGTGATGTTTGGCAAAAGCAAATTCGTGATGTGCGTAGTGGTGACGGTTTCCGTTATATGAGTTCGCTTAATACTCATTTCGGGCTTGGGCAAACTGATGAAATAGACCAAGTTGTTATAAAATGGCCTTCTGGAATTATCGATATTATTGAAAACCCAACTATTAATGAGTCTTTAATGGTAGTAGAAGGTTCTACGCTTGGCATAAACAATGTGAGTAGCACAATATTTAATATATACCCTAACCCTGTAAAAGATGTAATACAGTTTAGTACAAATGAAAATATATCAATAACCAATGCTTATGTTTATGATATCTCTGGAAGACTGATAACTACACAGGCTGTATCTACTACAAGCATACCTGTACAACACCTATCGGCAGGTACTTATATATTAATACTTAAAGATGCAAGTGGCAAACATTACTCATCGAAAATCGTTAAAGAATAAACAACTTGATTTAATATTAATAAACTACAGTTTCTTGCTTTATTAATTAATAAACAAAAAGCCTGCTCTTAATAATTAAGAGCAGGCTTTCTTTCAAAAAACACATCCATTTATTTTTTTACAATCGTAATATTTTTTAATGCTCCTGCACTATTTACTGTAACAATATAAGTACCTGCATTAAAAGAGTCCATATATAACTTTACAGTAGAAGTATCAGCAGTATTAGTCATAATAACTCTTCCTGTCATATCATAAACAGTAACTTTGTTTATAACGCTACCAGAAGTTATCGTTAAAACATCAGTAACAGGGTTAGGATAATAGCTAAAATCAATAAGCTTATCATCTATTATTGCAGCAACACTTTGTACTGTAATAGTACCTTGCATTGTAGGGTGAAAAGAACAAGCATAGTCAGTACTCCCCTCATTTGTAAAAGTATGAGAATACTCTTCACCATTTCCTGTAATTGTACCGCTATCAAAAGATTCAGCACCACCTGATTGACTTGTTACAGTATGAGGTGATGCATCTCCCCATATCCATTTAACAGTATCTCCAGAGTCGATAGTCATTGTTGCCTCGGCAGAAGGCACTCCCATAAACCAGCTTATCATATGTGTAGTTTGTGCATTAACACTTGTAGCTACTAATGCTACTACTAATAGTAATTTTGTTTTCATAACAGTTATTTTAATTGATTATACTATACAAAGTAATTGTATAAATAAATATAAAAGAGTAGTTATTTAGAATTGGAGTACTATCAATTAGTATTCGCGAGGTATAAACCAGTATTTGTTTTTAGAGATACTTTAGGTAATTGAATAAACCTTGTTAAAGCAAAGTATCCATTATACTACTAACTCTCGATATTATATAAAATCAGTACACTAAATTTACTGGAAAAATAGTGGCAACAGGTACTATTGCAACTAATGAAATAGCTATTGATAAACTATCTAACGGGATCTATATTTTAAAAATAGGAGAAAGAAAATCGATTAAGTTTATTAAAGAATAACTCCTGAAATTATAAAAATAAAAAAGCCCCGAAAGGGGCTTTTTTATTTTATCTGCTCAAGTACATTTTTCTTCGTGAGTACAGCTCGTAGAACTGGTCGTCTTTCAAGTCCTCTATAAACAGGATACTTTCACCTGTACTCTTCATTTCAGGTCCAAGTTTTTTATTCACACCTGGAAACTTGTTGAAAGAGAATACTGGTTGCTTAATTGCATATCCTTTAAGCTGTGGGTTAAACGTAAAGTCTTTTACTTTTTTATCGCCCAGCATTACTTTAGTAGCATAGTTTACATACGGTTCGCCATACGCCTTAGCGATAAACGGTACAGTACGTGATGCTCTTGGATTAGCTTCTATAATATAAACCGTATCGTCTTTTACAGCAAACTGTATATTGATAAGTCCTACTGTTTTAAGTGCTAATGCAATCTTTTTAGTATGGTCTTTTATTTGCTGCATTACAAACTCCCCAAGATTAAATGGTGGTAATGTAGCATTACTATCGCCAGAGTGTACTCCACAAGGCTCTATATGTTCCATAATACCAATGATGTAAACATCTTCGCCATCACATATAGCATCTGCCTCAGCCTCTATAGCGCCATCAAGATAATGATCTAACAGTAGCTTATTACCTGGTATATTTTTCAATAGATCAATAACATGCTCTTCTAGTTCTTGCTTGTTAATAACAATTTTCATTCCCTGACCTCCTAATACATACGAAGGACGTACTAATAATGGGAAATCAAGCTCATCCGAAAGCTTTACAGCTTCTTCTGCACTCTCTGCTACACCAAACTTAGGGAATGGTATATTTAGATTTGATAATAGCTCAGAGAAACGCCCTCTGTCCTCAGCAAGGTCTAGTGCATCATAGCTTGTACCTAATATCTTGATACCATATCTATCTAACTTCTCTGCTAGTTTAAGTGCTGTTTGTCCTCCAAGCTGAACAATAACACCTTCAGGCTTTTCATGACGGATAATATCATATATATGTTCCCAGAATACAGGTTCAAAATAAAGTTTATCGGCTGTATCAAAATCAGTCGATACTGTTTCAGGGTTACAGTTTATCATTATAGTTTCATAACCACACTCTGAGGCTGCAAGCACACCGTGTACGCAAGAATAATCAAACTCAATACCCTGTCCTATTCGGTTAGGTCCTGAACCTAATACTATAACTTTTTTCTTATCAGTAACAATACTTTCGTTATGTACATAACGTGTACCATCTGGTCTTTCTATCTCTGCTTCAAATGTAGAGTAATAGTATGGTGTTTTCGCCGTAAACTCAGCAGCACAAGTATCTACTAGCTTGTACACGCGCTTCACTCCCATTTCTTCACGCTTGTTATAAACCTGACTTTCAAGGCAGCCCATCATGTGGGCAATTTGCCTGTCGGCAAAACCTTTTTGTTTTGCTTCAAGTAATAACTCTTTTGGTAATGTATCTATTTTAAAATTAGATATTTCTTTTTCTAATAGATAAAGCTCTTCATACTGACGTAAGAACCACATATCTATTTTAGTAATTTCATGTATGCGACTCAACGGGATACCCATTTGTATTGCATCATAAATTACAAATACCCTATCCCAACTTGCGTGGGTTAATTTATCAATAACTTGTTCATAATTGGTATATCCTTTACCATCGGCTCCAAGACCGTTACGCTTAATTTCTAGCGACTGGGTAGCTTTGTGCAATGCTTCTTGGAACGAACGCCCAATACCCATTACCTCTCCTACCGATTTCATTTGAAGTCCTAATGTTCTATCGGCTCCTTCAAATTTATCAAAGTTCCAACGTGGTATTTTTACAATAACATAATCTAATGTAGGCTCAAATAAAGCCGATGTAGATTTTGTTATTTGATTTTCTAATTCATCAAGATGGTAGCCCAATGCCAGTTTAGATGCTATTTTTGCAATAGGATATCCTGTAGCTTTTGATGCTAGTGCCGATGAGCGTGATACCCTCGGGTTAATCTCAATGGCAACAATATCTTCTTTTTCATCTGGGCTTACAGCAAACTGCACATTACACCCTCCGGCAAAGTTACCAATGCTACGCATCATTTTGATTGCCATATCTCTCATTTTCTGATAGGTAGTATCAGATAAGGTCATGGCAGGTGCTACCGTTATACTATCTCCTGTATGGATACCCATAGGATCCATATTTTCGATAGAACAAATAATAACAACGTTATCATTTTTATCTCGAAGTAGCTCTAATTCATATTCTTTCCAGCCCAATAAGGCTTTGTCTATAAGTACCTCGTGTATAGGTGAAGACTCAAGACCAAAGGTAAGTAGGTCGTCAAATTCTTCTTTATTATGTACAAATGCGGCTCCAGAGCCACCTAATGTAAATGATGGACGAATTACTAAAGGAAAACCAAACTCTTGCGCGATTTCTTTTCCTTTCAAGAAAGAATTAGCAATTTTAGCAGGAGCAGCAGGTATTCCTATTTTTTGTAGTAATTGTTTAAACTGCTCTCTATCTTCAGTTATATTTATGGCATTTACATCCACTCCTATAAGTCTTACATTAAAGTCTGCCCATATACCTTTTTCTTCTGCCTCAAGGCAAAGGTTAAGTGCTGTTTGTCCTCCCATAGTAGGTAGTACAGCATCGATATTTGGGTGTGCCTTTAATATCTCAATAATAGATTTTGTAGTAAGTGGTTTCAAGTATACATGATCTGCCATCGATGGGTCGGTCATAATCGTTGCAGGATTCGAGTTAATAAGTATTACCTCTATACCTTCTTCTCTTATAGAACGTGCCGCTTGTGAACCAGCATAATCAAACTCGCAGGCCTGCCCGATAACGATTGGACCTGAACCAATAATTAAAATAGATTTAATAGAATTGTCTTTCGGCATTGTTGTGTGTAGTTGTAGTTATATATTGAAGTTGTGCAAATTTACTATTTATTTTAAAAAAAATCCCCTTTATTCTGACAGCTATCAGTAGGAGAAATCTTTACAGGGTATAAAAAAAGGCGTTACTAAAATAAGTAACACCTTTATTATGTTTAAAAAAAACATTATTTTTTATGTCTTGGTTCACAAGAAACAGTAAGTTTATGTCTTCCTTTAGCTCTTCTGCGAGCAAGCACTTTTCTACCATTTGGAGAGGACATCCTATCCATAAAACCGTGCTTATTTCTTCTTTTTCTTTTCGATGGCTGAAATGTTCTCTTACTCATTACGTTGTATCTTTAAAATCTTTTATTGAATATCTTATCGAGGTATACGGAATACCGCTATTCCAAAACCGAGTGCAAATATACAAACCTTTTTTTTACACACAAGTGCTTTTATAAAAATATTTTTAATTCATTTTATTACCTTTGCACCACAAATTTATATAACTATCATGTTCAATAAAAACATTAAGCTTGTGCTTGCTGCACTGGTAATTATAACTGCAGTATGGCAATTTACAGAAAAAAATATAGGTAACGGCATTTTCTTATTACTCCTTTCGGGAATTTTTATACTATTATATTATAAAAATGAGATGATTTTAATGGCTTTCTTAAAGTTAAGAAAACAAGATTTTGACGGTGCTAAAAAATTACTCGATAAAATAAAGAACCCTCAAGCATCATTAGTAAGAAAGCAAGAAGGGTATTACAATTACCTTAACGGGCTTATGTTATCGCAAACCAACTTAACGCAAGCGGAGAAATACCTTAAAAAAGCTGTTGCTCTTGGACTTAATATGGATCAGGATATGGCAATGGCAAAACTTAACCTTGCAGGTATAGCAATTACTAAAAACCGAAAAGTAGAAGCTACAAGTTTACTTAATGAAGCTAAGAAACTGGACAAACAAAACATGCTGAAAGATCAAATAACAATGATGAAACAGCAACTTAAAAAGGGACCGCAAACACAGCAAAGAAGATATTAAATAAAAAAGCCGCCTCATATGAGGCGGCTTTTTTATTTAATATCCCGATAGCGGAATCTCTATATTATATTCTTTACCCGACGCTACATTCAGTTTCCTGTCGCGCATCCATGGGTTGTGTATTTTTAATATCTTATAATTTATTCCCTGTTCTTTAGCAAATACTGCTAAATCTGATATTGATGATGTTACTGCTACATCTTTTACTGGAAGTACAGGATACATATCCTCTGGTAAAAGGTGAAAGTTATATTTAGATGGGTCTATCATAACTTGTTTTAAAGCTAATATCCTAAATACATAGCGCGAAGTCTCATCATTTAAAAGTAGATCATAATAATCATCTACCCCCTGAAATGTTAGTTGCCTGTTAACCCCGGTAAGTCCTGCATTATAAGATGCTGCTGCTAACGTCCAAGAACCTAATTTCTCTTTTGCATTTAATAGATATTTACATGCTGCTTCTGTAGATTTTTCTAAATGATAACGCTCATCTACAAGGTCGTTAATTTCTAAACCATATTGTTTTCCCGTTTCGGGCATAAACTGCCATACACCCCGTGCTCCAGCAGGTGAAACTGCATTCACCAATCCGCTTTCTGCAACAGCAAGATATTTAAAATCGTCAGGTACACCATTTTTCTTTAATATAGGTTCAATAATTGTAAAAGCCCTATTAGCACGTTTTATAATAATTTGAGTTGTAGCATGCAGGTTAGCATTTACAAGTAATTCTCTATCAAACCTTTCTTTTACATCGGCAACATCCAAAGGTGTAACCTCTCCTGCAAAATCAATTTTAGAAGGAAAATAAAAACTTGACACATTTTTTTCCTCCTCAATTTTTTCTGATGTTTTGGTCGAAACAGCATTTATAAGTATTCCGCTTACCAACACTACCGATGCTATAACACCCACTTTCTTACCCCATTCCATAACGTCTTTCTTTTTATAATTCATAGTACAGCATATTTAAGGAAATAGCACAGCCATTACCTGTTTGTAAAGCTACAAAAATGACACCAAATACTACGATGCTGTAATAATTTTAGGAAGATTTTCATTAAACCATTTTACCTTATTAATTATCATAATATGAGTACCATTTTGCAGGGGTATATAGTCTTTTAAATATTGTGGCGGAAAAACACCATCAGCAGTACCATGAATATGAACTACATTATCATTAGGGGCTACCCTATCCCAAAGTATTATAGTTCTAAAAGCCCAATCGAGATATTTTTTATCTCTTACAGACAAAAATTTCTCATACAACCTTAATCGTTTCGCAATAAAGCTATTACCTTTAGCAAAACGTGCCAACCAGTCAACTCGTTCCATAAGAGCTGTAGGGAAAACATTGTAAGCTCTTACAAGTTTAGCAAAACGCATTCTACGCGGAAACTCAGCATTACATTTTACACTAGATACGATAATTACTTTTCTTGTTGGTATCACTTCTGCTATTTCCTGCACCAATACCCCACCGAAAGAAACCCCTATTAAAACAGGGTTTTTGTGTACTATGTTTTTAGAGATTCGTTTGGCATAGTGTGATAAAGACTCTTGCGCTTCAGGCAATAACCATTCAAGAAAAAACATTTCAAATTTATCTTCGGGAAGCTTTATATTTTCAAAAATAACAGGACTCGCAGCTAGTCCTGGCATAAAATAAACAGGAATTTTTTCCATTTTATTATTGGGTTTTAACGCTCCCTCACGCTATTTGTCGATTTTTATTACGAAATTTGTATAAAGTTAAAATTTTTATCCCACTTCGAGCGTTCATATAATCTTAATTTATCAATAAATTATGAAGTCACGATTGTTTCCTAAAAGTGAAAGAGGTACTGCCGATTTCGGGTGGCTACAAGCCAACTTTTCGTTTTCTTTCGGTAACTACTATAATCCTGACATGGTACAGTTTGGTATGCTACGTGTATTGAATGATGATACTATTGCTGCAGGAATGGGTTTTGGGACACACCCTCATGATAATATGGAAATTATAACCATACCACTACAAGGAGGACTTACACATCGTGACAGTATGGGTAACGAAGCTACTGTTAGCTTTGGCGAAGTACAGGTTATGAGCGCTGGCACTGGTATACAACACTCTGAGATGAATGCCAGCCAAACAGAAGCTGCAAAAACACTTCAATTGTGGGTTTTTCCTGATAAACAAGATGTAACACCCCGATATGATCAAAAAAGTTTTGATCTAGAGAAAAACAATAACACTTTTGTTAACATTGTAGCTCCACAAGGCAAAAATAATGATAATGCTTTATGGATACATCAACAAGCATACCTACACATAGGAATATTTGATACTGGGCAAAAAATAACACATAACATAATGATGCCTGCCAATGGCGTCTATTTATTCTTGATAGAGGGTGAAATAGAAATTGATGGGCAAATTATTAAAGAACGTGATGCTTATGGCGCAATAGAACTCGACAGCCTTACAATTGAAATAAAAAAAGCTTCTAAAATAGTACTGATAGAAGTACCAATGACGCATAATTAAAAAAACTATGGAAATTAGAGACAACCAATTTCAGAGACAGTTTGAAACAACAGTAAATGATAATGTAATATTATCCGTAGAATACTCTTTGCAAGAACGAAAAATATTTCTTACCCGCATTAATACCCCTGAAGGGTTTGAGGAGGAAGATGTGGTTAATGAATTTCTTAAAGAAATACTTGAAATCGCCGAAGAAAAAAGATTAAAAGTAGTACCTGTGCACCCAAAAGTAGCTGCTTTTTTTAAGAAAAACCCTCAGTATAAAGAATTGCTACCACCAGGCATTAGAATATAAAAACAATAAATAAATACAGAATGCAAAGTTTAAAAGGAAAAAATGCACTTATAACAGGTGCAGGTAAAGGTATAGGTAAAGCTGTAGCATTAGCTTTGGCTAACGAAGGTGTAAATATTATACTACTTTCACGTACTAAAAACAGTCTTGAAGAAGTAGCGACAGCAGTAGAAAAAACTGGTGTAAAAGCATTTGTAGTAACAGCAGATGTAGCCGATATTAATGCTGTAAATGACGCCGTTAGTAAAGCTTTAGCAGCGTTTGGTTCTATAGACATTTTAATTAACAATGCTGGTATTGGTAAGTTTGGTAAGTTTCTAGATTTAGACCCTACAGACTGGGAGGGTATTATAAAAACTAACCTAATGGGAGTATATTATACTACTCGTGCTGTACTACCTGGTATGATAAAACAACAAGGTGGCGATATTATAAATATATCATCTACAGCAGGACAAAAAGGTAATGCTGCTACAAGTGCTTATAGTGCATCTAAATTTGGTGTTATGGGCTTAACAGAGTCTTTAATGCAAGAGGTAAGAAAACACAACATAAGAGTAACAGCCTTAACTCCTAGCACTGTAGCTACAGATATGGCTATTGACTTAAACTTAACAGACGGAAACCCCGAAAGCGTAATGCAAGCTGAAGATATTGCCGAAGTAATTATAGCGCAGTTAAAGCTAAACAAAAGAGTATTTATAAAAGAAAGCGGAATTTGGTCTACTAACCCATAACCTAAATTCTTATTTATATAAAAAAATAGAGGACACGTAATGTCCTCTATTTTTTTATAATTTAATCTCAAATCTCTCTCACTTAAAACGTACAAGTAACTGTATAACAGTTTATCCTAAAAATACAGGCTCTTTTACAAACTCCATCCTTACTATACCATCATCATCTATCTTGGTAAGTTTTATTTCGTGAAGCGTATTTACCAGTTCAGGATTCCAAGGCGTTTTTACCTTTACATAGTTTTCGGTAAAACCATGAATGTAACCTTCTTTATTCTCTCCTTCAAATAATACAGTACGAGTGCTACCCAACTGAGCTTCATAAAAAGCTCTACGTTTTTTAACCGATAGTCCACGAAGCATTTTACTACGTTTACTACGCACATTCATAGGGACTACACCATCCATTTCGGCAGCAGGAGTATTATCTCTTTCGCTATATGTAAATACATGTAGGTAAGATATATCCATACTATTCAAGTAGTTGTACGTCTCTAAAAAATGCTCGTCAGTTTCCCCTGGGAAACCAACAATAACATCTACACCTATGCAGGCATGAGGCATTACTTCGCGTGTTTTTGCTACACGCTCAGTATATACTTCGCGCATATAGCGACGGCGCATTAACTTCAATATCTCGTTACTACCAGATTGTAATGGTATATGGAAATGTGGTACAAATGTTCTACTCTTAGATACAAAATCAATTGTCTCATTTTTTAGTAAATTAGGCTCTATAGACGATATTCTTAAACGCTCTATCCCCTCTACTTCATCTAATGCCTGTACCAGTTCATAAAAAGTATGCTCATGCTTTTTATTACCAAACTCGCCTTTACCATAGTCGCCTATATTTACCCCAGTAAGAACAATCTCTTTAATACCTTTCTGCGATATTTCAGAAGCATTATTAAGTACATTTTGTAGTGTATCACTACGCGAAATACCACGCGCTAATGGAATAGTACAGTATGTACATTTATAATCGCATCCATCCTGCACTTTCAGGAAAGCACGAGTACGATCGCCAATAGAGTAGCTGCCTACATAAAAATCAGCCTCCGATATTTCGCATGAGTGTACCTCACCCATATCATTTTTAGACAAATCATTTATATAATCGGTAAGTTTAAATTTTTCAGTCGCACCTAAAACAAGATCTACACCATCAACAGCTGCAAGTTGTTCTGGTTTTAATTGTGCATAGCACCCCACAGCAGCTACAAAAGCCTTATCATTCTTCTTTAGCGCTTTTTTAACTACCTGTTTAAACTGCTTATCGGCATTCTCTGTAACCGAGCAAGTGTTTATAACATAAATATCTGCAGCATCTTCAAAATCAACACGATCGAAACCTTCATCTTGAAAATTTCGGGCAATAGTAGATGTTTCTGAAAAATTCAGTTTACATCCCAGCGTATAAAAAGCAACTTTTTTCTTGTTTTCCATTCTCTAAGCTTACTGTAAAGCAGTAACTTTATTTATATTTACCTCTCTTAAAAAAGAGGTTGCAAATTTACACACAAAATTCGATTTGATGAAATCAATAAGATACTATATATCAATTTGTTGCTTTATGTTTCTGTTTACTTCGTGTTCAGAATCAGAAAAACAAAACCGCGACCACCTCGTTTTCCGCTATAACGAAAATGCAGCCGTCAATTCATTAGACCCTGCTTTTTCACGCATTCGTCCTTCTATATGGGTATGTAACCAACTGTTTAACGGGCTGGTACAACTGGACGATAAACTGAACATACAGCCTGATATTGCCAAAAAATGGGAAATATCTCTCGATGGTAAAACCTATACTTTTACCCTTCGTGATGATGTATATTTTCATAAAAATGCTGTTTTTGGAGCAGATAGTACACGAACAGTAGTTGCTGCTGATTTTGAATATAGCCTTAACCGGCTACTCGATGAAGATATTGCCGCCCCTGGCAGATGGATATTGCAAAATGTAGAAAGTTTTAGCGCAGTAAATGACAGTACTTTTCAGATACAACTTAATAAAACATTTCCTGCTTTTTTGGGATTGCTTACTATGAAGTATGCATCTGTAGTACCACACGAAGCCTTTAAAACCAAAGATTACGATTTTCGTGCTAATCCTATTGGTACCGGACCTTTTCAGTTTAAAATATGGGAAGAGAATATAAAACTGGTACTGCGAAAAAACCCTTTATACTACGAAAAAGATAAAAACGGTGTACAACTCCCTTACCTTGAAGCTGTAGCCATTACCTTTTTACCTGATAAACAAAGTGGCTTTTTACAGTTTGTACAAGGCAGACAAGATTTTGTTTCAGGGTTAGACCCATCCTATAAAGACGAGATACTTACACCCAAAGGAGAACTACAACCCAAGTATAAAAATACTGTAAACATGATTACAGGTGCATATCTTAATACTGAATATATGGGTTTTAGACTTGATGGTGTTGATGACGCTGTAAAAGATAAACACATACGCCAAGCTATGAATTATGGGTTTAATCGTAGTAAAATGATTATGTACCTGCGTAACGGTATGGGTACACCTGCCATACATGGTATGATACCTACAGGACTTGGAGGTTATGGTACAAAAGGTTATGATTACAACCCTGCAAAAGCACGCAAGCTGATAGCGGAGTACAAAAAGACAACAGGAGATAATAACCCTAAGATACAAATGAGCACTAGTGCTTCTTATCTTGATATAGCTGAGTATCTGCAACGCGAATGGCAGAAAATAGGACTGAATGTAGAAGTAGATGTAAATCCGCCTTCTACCCTTACACAATCAATATCTAACGGTAAAGTCTCGTTTTTTAAAGCAAGTTGGATAGCCGATTATCCTGATGCTGAGAATTATCTTTCATTATTTTACAGTAACAACTTCTCTCCAGGAGGTCCTAACTATACACATTTTAAAAATGAAGAATTTGACAGGCTATATGAAAAGGCTTTTACAGTTATAAATGACAAAGAAAGATATACTTTGTATAAAAAAATGGATTCGATAATAATGGAAGAAGCTCCCGTTATCCCTTTATTTTATGATAAAGCAGCACGTTTTACAGGTAAAAATGTAAAAGGATTAGGGATTAATCCTTTAAATTTATTAACGTTAAAACAGGTAAAGAAACAATAATTATTACCTATGATTTCTATTTTTTCTTCGCCATTGCCAAGGAGCAGTAGGATTTCTATCTGCCCATAAGCCTACTTTTTTAGCTCTTGCTTTATTCTCTATTTCTGCAAGCAATTCACTATCAGAGTAATTTTTATAATGCCATGCTAGTCCAGCCTTTACAAGCTCTTCATTTACATTAATACCATCTTGGGTTATTACTGTGCCCACTACTCTACCATATTGATCGCGTTTACCTCCCGATTCTACCGTTACAATTTGACCATAACATAAATCAGATGCATATTTTTTAGCAGCTTTACCAAAAGCTTGTTTACTTTCGGGGCAGTCTATTTCGGCAAGGCGAATACGTTCGGCAAATCCGTCATATAATACTTCAAAGGTATCACCGTCTTTTATACTTACTACTTTTCCCGTAAATGTTTTTAGACTACGAAATGGTCTTTTTGCTTTTTTATATGTTTTTTCGACAAAACCATCTTGAGGTTTACTACCACCCTTATTATCTATATTTCTTACAACTGAATATATAGAAACAGTTAGTATAAGGAGTAAAATCCAGATAGAATACTTTTTTTTACCCCTACCTCTATTTTGTTTTCTTGTCATTGTATAGTATTAACTAGTCTTTACGCCATTTTTTTGTTTCTTCAAAAATGTACTCCATTATAGCAGCATCTTCCTCTGTAAACTCTACATGACGACGTGCCATTACTATTTTTGCAGTTTCAAACGCTTTCTTGGTTATATATGTTGTAAAACCCGAAGCTCCACCCCAAGAGAAACTTGGCACAAAATTACGCGGGAAACCACTACCAAAAATATTAGTACTAACCCCTACTACTGTACCTGTATTAAACATAGTGTTAATACCACATTTACTATGGTCGCCCATCATAAGTCCGCAAAACTGTAATCCTGTCTTTTTAAAACCTTCTTTTTCATAACTCCATAGCTTTACCTCATCATAATTGTTTTTCAAATTAGAGTTGTTAGTATCAGCACCAAGGTTACACCATTCTCCTAAAACCGAGTTACCTAAAAAGCCATCATGCCCTTTGTTAGAGTATCCAAATAACACTGAATTATTTACTTCACCACCAATACGTGAGTGTGGTCCTACAGTAGTAGCACCATATACTTTAGTGGCTAGTTTTACCTGAGCACCTTCGCACAATGCAAATGGACCACGAATTACTGAGCCTTCCATAACCTCTGTATCTTTACCTATATATATAGGTCCTGTACTCGCATTAAGCGTAACAAATTGCAGTTTGGCACCTTCTTCTATAAAGATATTTTCGGGAGCAACAACATTTACTGTAGTAGGTATAGGTTGCGAAGTTCGTCCTTCGGTAAGTAATTCAAAATCTTCACGAATAGCAGCATCATTTTTCTGGAATATATCCCACGGATTTTCTACTCGTAAACAATCTCCATTATACTCTATAATTTCATACGTATCAAAATCTACTTCTTCCTGAGTTTCACTAGTATAAAAAGCAACAACTTCTTCACCGCAAAAAACAGCTTGTTTCTCTTCAAGTCCCTGTATCATTTCTACCATATCTTCTGTAGGCAAAAAAGAAGCATTTATCATTATATTTTGCTCCATTTCTACCATAGGATATTTTCCCATCAGGTACTCTTCGGTAAGCGTTGTGGTAGTATAACCCAAATGCTTTTCCCATTTTTCGCGAATGGTAAGAATTCCTATCCTAATATCTGCTACAGGACGAGTAAAAGTAAACGGTAAAAGCGCGTTGCGCACAGTTCCGTCAAAAAGTATATAATTCATGGTTTTTAGTGTTTGTGCTCCAAAAATAGGTAATAAAGTTGTAAAGTTATAACCTAAAAATTACGTATATATTAATATGCTACAATTTTAATGATAACTTAAAAACAAGGTATAAAAAAACCTTCCGTTTCGGGAAGGTTTTCTATAATTTGAAATCCAAAAATTATTTTTTGAATTTTGAATATTTGCTTTTGAACTTGTCAATACGTCCTGCTGTATCAATAAGTTTAGATTTACCTGTATAGAATGGGTGTGAAGTTCTAGAAATCTCCATTTTCACTACCGGATACTCAACTCCGTCTACTTCAATTGTTTCTTTTGTATCTGCAGTAGATTTAGTAATAAATACATCTTCATTAGACATATCCTTAAATGCAACTAATCTGTAATTTTCTGGGTGAATACCTTTTCTCATCTTTACGTAAATTTTATTTTGTTATGGCTGCAAACCCGCTTTGCGGCTTTCCTTATATGCGGAAAGGTATAAACGCTTTTACAACTTTTTATTTTTGAACATTTTAAATTCAGAGTGCAAAAGTACAACTATTTTTTTAATATCAAATAGTTACATTTATTTTTTTTGACTGTAACATCCATTCCATTTTCACGACTCATTACTATTGTAATTAGTATATTTGTAACTTTAAAACCAACCATATCATGAATGATGTAATCAAAAAGAACGGCGTTAATTTCGGTATTATTATTGGAATCGTATCCGTTTTAATCAGTACTATCCTATATATAATTAACCTTGAACTCATGTTTAGCATTTGGGTTGGGATTATTATGTTTCTAATCAGCCTAGGAATAGCAATATTTTCAATAGTAAAATCTAAAAAAACATTAGATGGATACATAACTTTTAAAGAAGCTTTTACAAGCTATTTTATAACAATGGCTCTCAGCTCTATTATTAGTACATTATTTATGTTTGTGCTTTTTAATTATGTAGATCCCGAAGCAAAAGTAACACTTTCGGAAATAGCTCTTAAAAAAAGTGTTGAAATGATGCAAAGCGTAGGTGCTAAAAGCGAAGACATAAGATCTACTGTAGAACAGATAAAAGACGTAGACAACTTCAGTATAGCATCATTAGCAAAATCTTATATTTTTGGGCTTATATTTTATATAATAATTGGTCTTATAGTAGCTGCTGCAATTAAAAAAAATAAGCCTGAGTTCGAAAACTAGATGAATTTATCCATAGTAATACCACTCCTTAACGAAGAGGAATCGCTTAACGAACTACATCAGTGGATTGTTGCCGTAATGACAACTAATAGCTATAGTTATGAATTAATTTTCATTGATGATGGTAGTACTGACAGTTCTTGGCAAAAAATACAACTCCTCGCTACCACAAACCCGAATGTAAAAGGCATTCGGTTTTTGCATAATTATGGTAAGTCTCAAGCCCTGCATGCTGGCTTTGCTAAAGCGCAGGGTGAGGTTATTATTACTATGGATGCTGATTTACAAGATAGTCCCGAAGAAATACCCGAATTGTACAACATGATTATGGGTAAAGGGTTGGATTTAGTATCGGGGTGGAAAAAAAAGCGATACGATTCGGTAATTGCTAAAAACATGCCTTCGAAGCTCTTTAATTGGGCAGCTCGTAAAACATCGGGCGTGAAACTACACGATTTTAATTGCGGACTAAAAGCTTATAAAAACACCGTAGTAAAAAACATAGAAGTATCTGGCGAAATGCACCGTTATATACCTGTGCTTGCTAAAAATGCAGGATTTGCCAATATTGGCGAAAAAGTAGTGGTACATCAAGCAAGAAAATATGGTAGTACCAAGTTTGGTATGGAACGCTTTATTAACGGCTTTCTCGACCTTATAACAATTTGGTTTATATCGCGTTTTGGTAAACGTCCTATGCATCTTTTTGGCGCACTAGGAGTACTTATGTTTATCATAGGGCTATTTGCAGCAACCTATATTGGTTTTATAAAGCTATATAAGTTGTATAATCATGAACCTACTATACTGGTAACAGATAATCCTTGGTTTTACATTGCGCTTACCACAATGATAATAGGCACACAGCTTTTCCTTGCAGGATTTTTAGGAGAAATAATTCTACGTACTAAAAATAATGAAGAACGTTACAAAATAAGCGAATCATTATAATAAAAATAATTTGTATCTTCAATTCATAAAAACCAACCTTTAAATTCATAATAAAATACTATGGATATTGAAAAATCGATACTAGATAAAGTAAATATATGGCTAACGCCAGATTTTGACACTGATACACAAAATACTATAAAGGAGATGATGACCTCATCACCTAAAGAACTTGAAGAAAGTTTTTATAAAAACCTTGAGTTTGGTACAGGTGGTATGCGCGGTATTATGGGGCCTGGTACTAACCGAATTAATAAGTATACATTAGGTAAGGCTACACAAGGCTTATCTGACTATTTAAAAAAATCATTCCCAAACAAGCAAATTAAAGTTGCGATAGCTTATGATTGCCGACATAATAGTGACACACTTGCAAAAGTAGTTGCCGATGTATTTTCAGCAAACGGTATTAAGGTTTTCCTTTTCTCTGATATGCGCCCAACGCCTGAGCTTTCGTTTGCTGTAAAACAATTAGACTGCCAAGCAGGTATAGTACTTACAGCATCACACAATCCTCCCGAATATAACGGTTATAAAGTATATTGGGAAGATGGTGGGCAGCTTGTACCGCCACAAGATGGCGAAATTATAAATACCATTGAGGCTTTACAATACAATCAAATTAGGTTTGAAGCTAACGAAAGCCTTATAGAGTATATAGACACTGCTATTGATAAAGCATTCATACAGTCGTCACTAAAAAATGCTACTTTCAATACACCACAGGAAGCAAAAGACAACTTAAATATTGTATTTACCTCGTTACACGGAACTTCTATAAAATTAGTACCAGATGTATTAGAAGCTGCGGGATATAAAAACGTACACTTAGTAGCAGAACAAGCTGTACCTAACGGTAACTTTCCTACAGTAAAATCGCCAAACCCTGAAGAGCCAGAAGCACTTGCTATGGCCACAGCATTAGCGGATAAAGTAGGTGCAGATATTGTAGTAGGTACTGACCCTGACAGCGATAGACTTGGTGTAGCTGTTCGTAATAATGAAGGCGTCATGACATTGTTAAACGGTAACCAAACTATGGTACTGATGACGCAGTTTTTACTGGAGCAATGGAAAAAGCATAATAAAATAACCGACAATCAATTTATTGGGTCAACCATTGTATCTACCCCAATGATGATGGAACTTGCTACGACTTATAATGTAGAGTGCAAAGTGGGGCTTACAGGTTTTAAGTGGATTGCCAAAATGATAAAAGACTTCCCTGAACTTGAATTTATCGGTGGTGGAGAGGAAAGTTTTGGTTATATGGTAGGCGATGCTGTTCGCGATAAAGACGCAGTTACCTCTACCCTATTGGTATGCGAAATAGCAGCACAAGCTAAAGCAAAAGGTAGTTCGATGTATCAAGAATTACTACGTCTTTATACCGAGTTTGGTTTTTATAAAGAGTCGCTTATCTCGCTTACCAAAAAAGGTATTGAAGGGGCTCAGGAAATAAAGCAAATGATGATAGATCTACGTGAAAATCCGCTAGAAGAAATAAACGGACAACGTGTAGTTATGGTAGAAGATTATCAGGCATCATCGGGTAAAAACCTATTAACAGGTGAAACAGAAGAGCTGTACCTCCCAAAATCGAATGTGCTTATTTATTATCTAGAAGACGGTAGTAAAATATGTGCACGACCAAGTGGTACTGAGCCAAAAATTAAATTTTACTTTAGTGTAAACGATACACTGGACAATGTTGATGATTTTGTAGGAATAGAAACCATGCTTACCCTGAGAATTGAAGGCATTATAAAAGCAATGAACCTTATTTAAGTTAATGGATTACTTTAAAAAAATATTTCGCTTTGCGAAACCTTACAAAAAATATGCTGCACTAAATATTTTCTTTAATATTTTTTATGCTTTATTTAGTGCACTTTCTTTTGTATCTCTTATACCAATGCTTGATGTTCTCTTTGGAGAAGATAAAGACAAAGTTGTCGAAAAACCTGTTTATACAGGCATCCTAGAAGTAGGAGATTATGTAAAAGCATATATGGGACATTATATGCAAACAGCTTCTGAAGAACATGGTCAACAATTTACACTTACTATAGTAATATCACTTATTATATCCCTGTTCTTACTAAAGAATATGTGTAATTATTGGGCTATGTACTTTATTACCTTTCTGAGAAATGGTGTGCTTAAAGATATCAGGAATGCCATGTACAAAAAGATAGTAGAATTACCATTAGCATACTTTTCAGAAAAGAGAAAAGGAGACACTATGGCTCGTATCTCATCAGATGTATTAGAGATACAACACTCTTTCTTATCTATTCTGGAACTAATTGTACGTGAACCACTAACTATTATTTTTACAATAATTGTAATGTTAACAATAAGCACAAAGCTTACTATATTTGTTTTCATTTTTATCCCTATTTCAGGATATGCTATATCTTTAGTAGGAAAGTCACTAAAAAAGCGTTCGGATCGTGCCCAAAAAGAACAAGGATATTTCCTCTCTATCATTGAAGAAACATTAGGAGGACTTAAAGTAATAAAAGGTTTTAACTCTGAACCTTACTTCAATCAAAAATTTCAAAAATCTACTGACAATTTTTATCATTTTTCAAACAAAGTTCTTAATAGACAAAACCTTGCTTCACCAACTAGTGAATTTTTAGGCATAGTGGTTATCACTGTATTACTATGGTATGGTGGGCGCATGGTTTTAGTAGAAGGAACCTTAAAACCTTCGGACTTTATTGTTTATATGGGACTTGCCTATAATATACTTACTCCAGCAAAAGCTATTTCGAAAGCGTCCTATGGTGTTAAAAAGGGTAATGCCGCTGCCGAGCGGGTTATGGAAGTACTTGAACAGGAAAACCCTATAAAAAACAAGCCAAGTGCTATCGAAAAAAATTATTTTGAACAAGATATAGTTATAGAAAATATCAACTTCCGATATGAGGAAGAAAATGTTTTAAAAGATTTTTCACTTACAGTACCTAAAGGACAAACCGTTGCACTAGTAGGGCAATCAGGTAGCGGAAAAAGCACTATAGCTAACCTGCTTACTCGTTTTTATGATGTACAAGAAGGTAGTATTAAAATAGACGGTATTAATATAAAAGATTATAAGCTAAGTGCATTAAGAGGGCTTATGGGACTAGTAACACAAGATAGTATCTTGTTTAACGATACCATACGTAACAACATTGCTTTAGGTAAAGAAAATGCGACAGATGAAGAGATTATTGATGCCTTAAAAATAGCGAATGCTTATGAGTTTGTAAAAGACTTACCTGAAGGCATACAGACAAACATAGGCGATGGCGGAAACAAACTAAGTGGTGGGCAAAAACAACGCCTTAGTATAGCACGTGCTGTATTGAAAAACCCTCCTATAATGATTTTAGACGAGGCGACCTCTGCACTAGATACCGAAAGTGAAAGACTCGTACAACAAGCATTAGAAAATATGATGCAAAACCGTACTTCGGTAGTTATTGCTCATAGACTTTCTACAATTCAAAAAGCTGATAAAATCATAGTGATGAAAAAAGGGCGTATTGTAGAACAAGGTACGCACGACGAACTTATTATGCTAGATGGTAATTATAAAAAATTGGTAACAATGCAAAGTTTCGAATAACCATTGTTAATAATATGATAAGGAATAGCTGCAAATTTGCAGCTATTTTTTTATGCAGTATATTTAGCTTTGATAAAAGTTAAAGACTTATTCTATGCAAAAAAAAGCAATTATATACGACCTCGATAACACTATATACCCTGTAAGCGCCATAGGCGATATATTATTCAAGCCACTATTCGACCTTATTATCGAAAGCAGACTGCACAATAATGATTATGATGCTATACGCAAAGCTATTATGCGAACACCTTTCAGGTTGGTGGCACAACGCTTTAAGTTTAGCGAGGAACTCACCCAAAAAGGTATTGACTTACAAGAGGAAATGGAATACAATAAAGCTATAGCTCCTTTTGACGATTATCCTGAAATACATACTATCACGGCAGAGCGATTCTTAGTTACCACAGGGTTCCGAAAAATGCAACTAAGTAAAATAAAACACTTGGGCATAGAGAACGATTTTAAAGAAGCGCATGTAGTAAATCCTACAGTTACAAGTAAAAAAGAAGTATTTGCTGATATCTTAAAACGTTACAATTACAGTCCCGAAGAGGTCTTTGTAGTAGGTGATGACCCTGAATCGGAAATTGGAGCAGCCAAAGCATTAGGAATACCTACTATATTGTATGACAAAAATAACCTATACAATGCTGAAGAAGCTGATTATGCTATAAGCCATTTTAAAGAGCTCGTAACTATATACAATACTAAATAAACTAATAACGATTTAATAATGATTAGTATGGCAGAACATTTGTACATTTAACATATTAAACAAGCCAACTAATTTTATGTATGTTCCTCAAAAAAATATAACCCTGTCCGATCCCGATACTGTGGTATGGAAATATTTAGACCTTTCTAAGTTTTTAGATTTATTACTTTGCAAAAAGCTATTTATGGCACGTGCAGATAAATTTGAAGATCAGTATGAGGGTACATTCAGCGAACCTACTTATGGCGAAATGAAAAAGATTGCTCAAAACAATCCTGAATTTCTTAATCGTTATAAAACACATAGAGAAAAAGTGGTGATAAGCAGTTGGCATATTAACGAGCATGAGTCGTATGCCATGTGGCAAATATTTACACAAAATAGCGAAGGGCTTGCTATACAATCTACCATAGGGCGGTTACAACAAGCGTTAGCATCTGAAACTAAATATGAACAACATATTGGTGCCGTAAACTATATTGACTACAAGAAAGAGTTTATTCCGTTTGATGATATTTTCTTCCCATTCCTGTTTAAAAGAAAGAGCTTTCAATATGAGGGTGAATTACGAATTATATCTGACTATACTAAATATGGTAAAACCATTAACGACGGAGTAAAAATTGATGTAGACATTAACTCTCTCATAGAAAAAATATATATTCATCCAAAATCAGAGAACTGGTATAAAAACCTTGTTATCCAACTTATGGAACAACTAGGCTTCAACTTTACAATAGAAAAATCGGACTTAGAGAGCGATATACTAATATAAAAAAACTATTATTTATCAATAGTGTCACGCACAACAGAGGCTACAGGCTCATAATCGGTTACCTTCCACTCTGGCGAAAGTAAATTAACATAGTAGTAATGTACTTTATCATTTTTATCAAAAGCACCATTTTTATTAATATCCTCTATAGTACGGAAGTATAATCTATTTTGTACCTCTACCACATTCCAATCTATAAGCTCTTGCATATTACGCGATAGCTTATGGAAATTGCGTCCGCTTATATCACTTATATAAAGTGATTTTATATCATTAGCATCTATCTTTCTATCATGATTCGTATCAGAATCTACTAGTGTATAAACTAGCACCTGTTTTTTAGCGATCGCATCAAGATAAGTAGCGGTTTGTATTTGCATCTTTTTATCTGTAAGCGGATGTAGCGCTGTAGAATCGATATGTTGAAACTTCAAATTTTCAAAATATCCCGTTATTTCATAACGGTTATAATTTGATATAGCATAACTAATATTATTAGTCCTGCTACTACCGTAAATTTTGCTCCTATCATCATAGATACGAATATCACCAATGGGGTGTATTAGGTACTTAGTACCCTCCATATGCACTGGTAAATCAGCGATTTTTATTTGCGTAGAGTCAACTTTCGGAACCTCCTTCTTTACCTCGGTAGTATCTTCATAAATAACCTTTGGTTTTGGCTTTTCCTCTTTACCACAACTTATAGCAAGAAGTCCTGAAAATGCGAATACTAATAGTGCGTTTTTTTTCATTTCCATATCAGATATATTACCAAAAATACTGAAAATGTTTGAATAATTATATCCTTGCGTTAAGCTTTATACTGAAAACGCGACTGGTTAGATAATTAGGAATACCATATTGCGATTTTGTATACACATCGCGCACCCAAGTATTGGTAATAGCATTTTGATTATCAAACAGGTTAAAGATTTCTAAACCTACAGAAAGTTCTTTAAACATAGCCAGCCAATGCCCCTTGTCATACGCCTTTGTTCCATCAGTAAAGACATAAGCAAAGCCAGCATCGGCACGGCGGTAGTCATTAAGCCTTGATTGATACACATAAGGATCTGCATACGATGGCGAACCGCCTGGCAACCCTGTATTATACACTAAGTTTAAGTACATTTTCAAGCTCGGTATGTTAGGCACATAATCTTGAAATAGGATTCCAAATTTAAGTCTTTGGTCAGTAGGTCGTGCTATATATCCTTTATCTCTATAGTTTTCTTCTGTTTTTAAATAGCCAAATGTTACCCACGATTCTGTACCTGGTACAAACTCACCATTCATACGTACATCAAGCCCATAGGCATAAGCAACGGCATCATTATTAGCACGATAACGAATACGTACATTTTCTAACGTATAAGTATTTACATCATCAAGCTTTTTATAATATGCCTCTGTAACCAGTTTAAAAGGTCTGCCTGATAATTTAAAACTATAATCATTACCCAATACTATATGTATCGACTGCTGTGCTTTAACATTAGGATTAACTACACCAAGTGAATCTCTAAGTTCTCTGTAAAATGGCGGCTGATGATATAGCCCTCCTGCTATACGGAATAACATATCGCGTTTCCAATCAGGCTTAATGGTAAACTGCCCTCGCGGACTCATCGTTACCTGACTCTTACCGCTATTACCATACACATTAACTTGCCATTGATGCGCCCTTACTCCAGCATTCATCCATATATCGCTGCTTCCCAATTTTGCTCTTCTACTCCATTGTGCATAACCTGATACCCTATTAATTTCGACAAAATTAGTAGCCCTTACATTTTGATAAGGTGTTAACGGTCCTGTATAAGGGTTATAAGGCTGATCATTTATTGGTGTATCTATAACAGGAGCTGGTAATGCAAACCCTGCCGAGTCGATTACCTCCCACTCTACTAAACGGTCGCGAATGTCTTCACGAGTATATTTTACACCCCATTCTATAAGATTACTTTTTATGTCATGAAATCCTTTTACTTCGGCATTTACTATAAGAGCATCAAGGTCATTACGAGCATGATTTAACTGCGAACCTGCTCCACGAGCCGATTGTATCTCACCAAAAGTATCTGAACCTATATTAGTATCTACCTCACCCAGTGCATATTGTGCTAGTATATCAAAATGCTCTTGTTCTTGCGTGTGATATATAGAGCCAATTACCTTAAACTTAAAGTTTTCTGAAACTTCATAGGTAGATTTAAAAGCTCCAAAATAGGTTTCATACTCATCCTTTTCTTGCCCATCATAATAAATTTGTAAAGCAATAGGCTCATCTATAGTACCAAAATTAGTTTGACGTGTTAATGGTTGGTAGTGGTACTTATTTTGTGACATATTACCTAAAAAACTAAGCTCCCACTTATCAGTAGGCTTAAAGTTCACCATCGTTTGCACATCGGCAAAGGTGGGCTTAAAATTGGTTTCTGTCTCCTGACTATTTACTAACAGACTATTATCACGATAACGTGCCCCTATTATACCACTCCATTTTTTATTTTTTGATAACGACTCAAGAGTAAGGCTACCGCCTAGAAAACTAGCCTCTACCTCTGCACCAAAACCTTTTGGTCGGCGGTAAGTAATATCTAGTACTGATGATAGTTTATCGCCATAACGTGCCTGAAAACCTCCCGATGAAAAATCGACATTCTCTATCATAGCAGTATTAGTAAAGCTTAGCCCTTCCTGCTGTCCTGAACGAATAAGGAATGGACGATATATCTCGATATCTTCTACATAGACCAAGTTTTCGTCATAATTACCACCACGCACTGCATATTGAGTACTCAACTCATTATTACTATTACCTCCAAGTAATTTTATAATATTTTCTACCCCTGCATTAGCTCCAGGTATTTTTCTAATTGTTTCGGGCGATATATTAGTTATACCTTCTACCCGTTTCCTACCTGTTTTGGCATCAATTACAATATTATTAAGTGTCTCTGTTCCTGTAAGCATAAAGGAGTTGAACTCGAAACTATCATTATATCCCATCTCAACATTTTCTATAGACGAAAGTTTAAAGCTAATGTGTGAGAAAAAGACATTTACAGGAGTATTTACAGGAATGTTTATACTATAAAACCCACTACGATCAGTAGTTGTGGTTACACGTCCCGAAGGAACATCATAATATACACTTACTCCATCTATCGGTACATTGTGTTCATCGAGTAATACACCATATAAAATAGGGCTTTTTTGAGCAAAAAGTACGCTGCTAAATAGGATAAAAGTAAGCGTAAGTAATTTATTTATTGTTTTCAAGGGCAGTATTTTGTGTTCTAAAAAAATGCGTTTCAAAGGTAGTAGAATTTCCAACATTATCCGTAACAACAACTTTTAAATCGTTGCGACCTTCATCTACAACTCCATCACTAAAATTATGGAAGATGATACGGGTTTTATAATCATAATGCATCAATATCCATTTACCATTTAACCAAGCGTCAAATGTAGCAATTCCAGAAAGATCGTCGCTCATCTTGAGGCTAAAAGTTTGTTGCTGACTAAGCCATTTCCCTTCGGCAAAGCTACAACTGTATATTTTAGGCGGGGTTGTATCTTGATCAAGTTTATAATCGCCTAAAGATCTTACCTTAGCTGTTAATTTACCATTTTCTAGTGTACTGGAGTTATACGTCCTGCGTTTACCAGTAAAACCTTCTATAAAGGTTTTTTGTAAAACTTCGGGCTTAAGGTGGCTCACGTCAAACGATATTGTTATATAATCATGTACGGGTACTTCAGGATCATGTAAGTACAGTACAGAATCTTTTACAGTAAAATTCATATAAAAATCTTCATAAAAAGAATGTGCTGGTATATATACCGAAACGCCATCTTTTGTATAATTATTATTGCTTGCCGCTTTTAAAAAATAAGGTGTAGTATTTTTAGGTTCTACAGCCGTTGCAGTAATATTAGAATACTCAACACTACCATTTACTATGGTTTTGTTACCATGAAAATCTGAAACCTCTATTTTATAATTTTGAGTTCCATTAGGTAGTATTTCGAGTTGCCCATTAGTTGTATTACCCGAAATCACTGAAAGTGGATAAGGTGTTGTTACAAAAAGTTTTTGAAAACGCTGCCTTGTATTATAATAATAACCATAGTCGATAAAGTTATTAGAATATCGTGACTCGCTAAAAGCAAAAGTATCAAATGTGTAACTAAATGCAGGGCTATCATTGTAAAAAGTTTTCACTTTATAAACCCCATTATTTGGTGTACTACCCGTAGATCTATCAGATGTATTTATTGAGAAGCCTATTTTACCTTTAGCCAAAATTTTATCGGCTTTATACGTACCATCCTTTTGTAATCTGAGTTTTACCAAAAAAGGTTTAGCAACCCCATCTATCACAGTAGCATCACTCAGCGGATATACCATAAGCCCTTTTATTGCGGGAGCTTTAGTATCTTTCATTAATTTTTTAAGACCAAAATGGAGCGGGTTAATAATAGCTTCGGTTTTAGTATCTCTATACTCAAAATGCAAATGAGGTCCGCCAGAGCTACCCGAGTTACCCGAAAATGCAACCACCTCGCCTTGTGTTACCGGGATTTCGTTAGGTTTAAAAAACATTTCTACATCAAAATTTTGTTTTTTATACTGCTCTGCTCTAACTACTCTGGCTATTTTAGGCGCATAGCCCTCAAGGTGTCCATATACTGTAGTATAACCATTAGGATGGTCTATATACAATGCTGTACCGTAACCGTAAGACGATACCTTAATACGTGAAACATAGCCATCGGCAGCCGAATGAACAGGCAAACCTGTTTTTTGGTCTGTTCTATAATCTAGTCCTGTATGGAAATGATTACTCCTTACCTCTCCAAATGTACCAGATGGATATACAGGCAAATTGAGAGGCGATTTAAAATAGCCATCAGGGTACTGTTGTTGTGCAAAAGACAATGCAGTAAACAGTAAAAAAAATATTCGTAATCTCATAAGGCTAAAATATAAAAAAGCATCCAAAAACCAGTAACTACAAGGTTTTTACTTATAACTGTTTACATAGCAATTTATTACAGATATACGAAAAAAATTATAATAATTTTAGCATAACTATTGTTTGTATGCAAAGTAATATTAACTTTGTGAAATATTGTAATGAATATTGAATGCTATGAGCGGATTACCCGAAATAGTTGATTCTCTGGAAAGTAAAATTGAGAAGCTATACCAAAAACTGGATGAGCTAAACAAACAGAACCAGAAGCTTGAAAATGAAATTTCGGCATCAGCTAAGGTTATCAGCAATCAGTCTGAAGAGATTTCTATGTTAAAAAGGCAGCATGAGACTTTAAAAATGGCAAATTCATTACTGGGCAGTGACGAAAACAAGAGAGAAACAAAACTCAAGATAAATTCATTGATCCGTGAAATTGATTACTGCATAGCACAACTTTCTGATTAAGGAAGAAATGGATGAAAAGCTTAAGATAAAGATATCAATAGCCGACAGAGTTTACCCACTAACGGTAGACCCGTCGCAAGAAGAAGGGCTAAGAAGTGCCTCTAAAAAAATTGATGCTATGATTAAGCAATTCGAAGAAAACTATGCCGTGAGAGACAAACAGGATGTTTTAGCAATGTGCGCGCTACAGTTTGCAGCACAAACAGAACAAAAGCAGATAGATACTGCTGAATCGCTAGAAAAAGCGGTTGCTAAGTTGAAAGAAATGGATAAAAAATTGAGCGAAGTACTCTCTAAATAATAAAAACACGTTCTTTACATACGTCAAAAATACTGCCTACATTAGTACATATTTGATAAACTCAACACTAACAAATTAAAATGAGTGAATCTCCGTTTCTAAAGCAAGCTGCCTTGAGCAGATCCTTGAACAACGGGTTAGCTCAAAACTTGTCCATTACGAGTTTATACAATCTCTTCTGATGTAGGCTTTTTTTATATACATACACCAACATTAAAAAAATTTATGGATTCAACATTAATGATAATTATCGGTTGCATTATAGGATTAGCGATTGGTTTCGTGATAGCAAAGTTTCTTGAAAAAAAGAGTGCGTCCGGAATTTTAGGTAATGCAAAAAAAGAGGTCTCCTCTATACTAAAAGATGCTAAAAGCGAAGCGGAAGCTATTAAGAAAGATAAAATACTACAAGCTAAAGAGAAGTTTTTAGAGCTTAAAGCAGAGCATGAACAAGTTATATTAGGGCGCGACAAAAAAATATCGGAAGCAGAAAAAAGAATCCGTGATAAAGAGTCACAAGTTTCTAGTGAACTTGCAAAAGCGAAGAAGGTTAATGATGAAGTAGAAACTAAAATTTCTGACTACAACAACCGTATTGACTATCTTGATAAAAAGCAACAAGAAATAGACAGATTACACAAAAGTCAAGTAGAGCAACTAGAAGTTATATCAGGACTATCTGCCGAAGAAGCAAAAAGTCAACTTGTAGACAATCTTAAAGCAGAAGCGAAGAGCAATGCTATGTCGCACATACAAGACACTATAGAAGAGGCTAAACTAACGGCACAACAAGAAGCCAAAAAAATAATAATAAACACGATACAACGTGTAGGTACTGAAGAAGCTGTTGAGAACTGTGTATCAGTATTTAATATAGAATCAGACGACGTTAAAGGACGAATTATTGGACGTGAAGGTCGTAACATACGCGCACTAGAAGCTGCTACAGGTGTAGAAATTATTGTAGATGATACTCCAGAGGCTATTATACTTTCGTGTTTTGATCCTGTGCGTAGAGAAATAGCACGCCTTGCTTTACACAAACTGGTAACAGATGGTAGAATTCACCCAGCACGTATTGAAGAGGTAGTTGCAAAAACAGCTAAGCAAATTGAAGACGAAATCATAGAAGTAGGTAAACGTACCGTTATAGATTTAGGGATACACGGACTACACCCTGAACTTATAAAAATAGTAGGAAGAATGAAATACCGTTCTTCTTACGGACAAAACTTGCTACAGCACTCACGCGAAGTAGCTAAGCTTTGTGGTATTATGGCTGCTGAATTAGGGCTTAATGTAAAAATTGCTAAAAGAGCTGGATTACTACACGATATTGGAAAAGTACCCGATGCAGAGAGCGACTTACCACACGCATTACTAGGTATGCAGTGGGCAGAAAAATATGGTGAAAAAGAAGAGGTATGTAATGCCATTGGTGCTCACCACGATGAAATAGAAATGAAATTCTTACTATCTCCTGTTATACAAGTGTGTGATGCTATATCGGGTGCTAGACCAGGTGCAAGAAGACAAGTGCTAGACTCATATATACAAAGACTTAAAGATCTTGAAGAAATTGCCTATGGCTTTGGTGGAGTTAAGAGTGCCTATGCTATACAAGCTGGTAGAGAGCTGCGTGTAATAGTAGAAAGCGAAAAGGTTAGCGATGAAATGGCTGCTACTTTATCTTTCGAAATATCGCATAAGATACAAACAGAAATGACATATCCTGGTCAGGTAAAAATTACTGTAATCAGGGAAACAAGAGCTGTAAACATTGCTAAATAATAATTAGAGTTTAGAGAGTTTGTACACGAATAAAAAAAGCTGCCAATGGCAGCTTTTTTTATTCGTATTATACTTCTTCGCTCATAAATATCTTATCGAGGTCTTCTTTGCAAATCGGTTTTAAATAATAATCTTTAACTATATCATTAAACTCTTTAGCTTTGTTCATATCAACTTCACTGTTTGATGAACTTATCATATATACTATTGATGTTTTAGATAATGATGTTGTCAATTTTGAATATTCTTCTAGAAATTGCCACCCATCCATTATTGGCATATTTACATCGAGCAATATAAGATCTGGTAATTGCTCATTATTATTAGACTGTATATATTCTATCGCCTCGGCTCCATCACCAAAAAACTTAGTTGTTACATCTATACCATTTTGTTTAAGAAGATTCTTAAATAAAAAATGATAAATTTTGTCATCGTCAATTACATAAAGGCTTTTAACCATCTTCATCAAAATATATTTTAAAAGTAGTTCCTTTGTTTACTTCACTAGAAACTTCTATTTTACCTCCCATTGCTTCTACTTGGTTCTTGGTTATAAATAACCCTATACCTCTCGAGTTTTGATTTTTGTGGAATGTTTTATACATCCCAAAAAGAGAATTCTTATGTTTTTTTAAATCAATACCTAAACCATTATCCGATATAGATAGAACCTTCTTCCCTTCTACTACCGAAAAATCATAAGAAAGCATCGGCTTTCTTTCTGAGCTTGAATACTTAATTGCATTTGTGGTAAAATTAAGCAAAACACTTTCAAGATATGCAGGGTTGTAGTTTACCGTTACATCAAGAGGTATGTTAATTTCTATATTTACACCATTCTTAGTTATTTCATTATGCAATATATTCAATATATTTTTAAGATAGTGCCTTAAATTAAGGTTTTCTTTTACTGTTTTTATCTCAAATTGTATATCTACTAACTCTTTTAAATGTATAATAGTTACATATAAACTATCAGATATAGCTTCAAGATGATTTAGCATATCCTCCTTTTCGTCTTCTTTAGCACCTTTAAATATATCTATTAACATCTTAAGGTTACCAGCATGTGATCTTAAGTTATGCGAAACTATATGAGCAAAATTAATAAGTCTGTTATTTTGATCTCCAATAATGTCTATAGTATTGCCAAGCTCTATTTCTTTTTCTTTTAATAAAGTTATGTCTTTATGTGTACCTATTGCTCTTATTGGGTTTCCAAAATCGTCATACCCCACTACTTTACCTCTACTAAGCACCCATCTATATTTACCCTCATCATTCATGATGCGATATATATTCTCAAAACTAGATGATTTCCCTTCTAAATGAGCATCTCTAGAAGCCTTATGCCCCTTTATATCATCAGGGTGCATCCTATCTCTCCAAAACTTTAAAGGTACAATAACTTCTTCCTCTTCACTACCTAGTATACTCATTGATTGTCCTGAGAAATAGACGTTATCAGTAACCATATCCCAATCCCATATTCCTTCTGATGCTGCATGTAAGGCATACTTAAAGCGTTCTTCAGAAATTTTCAACTTACGCTCGTGTTCCTTTTGGTCGGTAACATCACTTACTCTACCATAAAAATATATACTCCCATCTTTTTGCAATTCGGGCTTAGCGTTTATTCGCATCCAACGCAATCCTTTCTTGGGTAGCCGTACGCGAAACTCACCATTCCATCCCGTAAGCTCTGCTTTAGATTTTTCAAGACTTTCTTTAAAACGACCAAAATCATCCAGTAATAATCTCTCTTTTAAAAAAACTTGAGTGTTATACATAAATGTTTCTACACTTAGCTCTAAAATATCATTTACTGTTTCGCTAGCAAAAACTATCGAGTAAAGATCATCAGTCTTCCAAATCATTTTAAATATAAGATCTGGTACTTGGTCTAGTAACTTTTTATAAAAAGCATTTAGGCTCTCACCATCATGAATATCTGGCATATCAAAAAACTCCATCTAAAATAGTTTTACACAAAAATAGGGTTAGTTTTAAAAAAAATAATTTTTTTTAGTATTTATCTGTCAAAATTCTTAAAATTATCGTCGTGGGTGGTATGTATTTATAATATTTCTAAGAAATTTTCGATCTAAATGCATATATATCTCTGTTGTTGTAATCGATTCATGCCCTAACATAAGTTGAATAGAACGTAAGTCGGCTCCGTTTTCTAATAAATGTGTTGCAAAAGAATGTCTAAATGTATGTGGACTTATTATTTTATTTAATTCAATTCTTTTAGC
Organism: Flavobacterium arcticum; assembly: GCF_003344925.1. Classification (NCBI taxonomy): domain Bacteria; kingdom Pseudomonadati; phylum Bacteroidota; class Flavobacteriia; order Flavobacteriales; family Flavobacteriaceae; genus Flavobacterium; species Flavobacterium arcticum. The sequence continues at coordinate 2,937,268 of NZ_CP031188.1, forward strand.
CAAATCTTTTATAATAGTAAATATCATAGCCCTTGTTAGTCCTTTACCGCGTCGGTTTAAAAACAAAGTATCTTCATGTCCTTTTTGTATATTCTGAAAAGTTCTTACACCATCTTTATATATGGTAATATATTTTTGAGTAAGATCATCTATAGGTACAAATCTTTGTTTATTTCCTTTTCCTGTAACCTTAATAAAGCCTTCCTCAAAAAACAAATCTGAAATTTTAAGCCCTATCAATTCAGATACTCGGAGTCCGCAACTATATAACGTTTCTAACATAGCTCTATTACGTTCTCCTTCATTACTAGCCAAATTTATAGCACTTATAAGTGCATCTATTTCGGCAGTAGAAAGTGTATCAGGTAGTTTACGCCCTATTTTAGGAACTTCTATAAGTTCTAAAGGGTTGTCTTTTCTATAATTTTCAAAAACGATATAACTAAAGAAACTTTTAAGCCCAGATATAAGTCTTGCACGAGAACGCGGATTCAACTCTGTCGCTACATGGTATATAAATTGTTGTATTGTCTCTTCATTTATATATACAGGAGAAACATCTATACTATTATCATCCATATACTTAACCAACCTATTGATATCAAATAAATAGTTTGTTATCGAATTATCTGATAATCCACGTTCTATTTTAAGATAGGATTTATAGTCTTTTATATATATCGACCAGTTTTTCATAGAAGTCTATCTACTACTTTTTAGATAACCATTGGTATAAACGCTCGGCATCTTCTTTGTTAAACAAGCTTGTACCTGGGTTCATTGTAGCTGCCGAGCCACAGGCAACCCCCATGCGTGCCATATTTAAAAAAGTGCTTCCTTGTGCTAACATAGCCACCATACCTGCAACCATACTGTCTCCTGCTCCCACTGTACTCATTTTTTTAACCGATGGTGCAGGTATATGTACACTATCATTTTTTGTTACTAAATAAGCGCCTTGTGCTCCCATAGATACCACTACAACCTCTGTCATACCTTTATTTATAAGCTGTCTTGCTGCTTGGGTTGCAGTTTCATTATCTAAATGCTCTATACCCGACAAGCGACTGAGCTCACCAATATTGGGTTTAAGTAAATACACGCCTTCTTCTAATGCTGTAAAAAGCGCGTCACCAGAGGTATCAAGTACTACTTTACTACCTTTATCTTTTGCAATCTTAACTATAGTTTTTATAAAATTTGGCGAAATACCTAGCGGTAAACTACCACTTATAACCATAATTTCAGGAAAAGGTTTTATTGCCTTAATTTTATCAAGTATAGTAGTTGTTTCATCAACGGTAACTGCTTCGCCAGGCATACCAAAACGGTACTGCTCATTAGTTAATGTGTCTACTACTATAAAGTTTTCACGTGTTTGGGCTACCACTGGTACAGGTAGTGTAGTTACATACTCTTGTTCTAACAATTGTTGTAATAAATCGCCAGTACATCCTCCTGAAGTAAAAAAAGCTGTTGTATTTATACCAAGCCTTACTAAACCACGGGAAACATTGATACCGCCACCTCCTGGTTCATATTTTGGCGGAGCACATCTTAATTTTTTTTCAGGTTTTATATTAGCTACACTACTACTTTTATCTACAGTTGGGTTAAGGGTTATAGTGAGTACATTGTTTATCATGATACTGTATTCATTTCCTGCTAATTTAGCATTAAAATTTACTTTAATATGTTGTGAAAAACTTAAATATAATAGAACTTAAATATAGTTTATATACTCTATATATAAATTATGATAATGAAGGTTAACCTATAAGCGACTGTATAGCTAAGTTATATCCTTTAAGACCAAAACCAATAATAACACCTCTGGCAACAGGTGATATATATGACTGATGCCTAAACGTTTCTCGCGAAAAAGTGTTAGATATATGCACTTCTACTACAGGGGTAGTTATCGCCTTAACAGCATCGGCAATGGCTACAGATGTATGAGTATATCCTCCTGCATTAAGTATAATACCATTGTATTTAAAGCCCACCTTTTGTATTTTATCTATTATTTCGCCTTCTATATTACTTTGATAGTATGATAATTCGACATCAGGATATTCTTCTTGTAATATTTTAAAATAATCGTGAAACGTTGTAGTACCATATACCTCTGGTTCTCTTTGTCCTAGTAGGTTAAGATTAGGACCGTTAATTATAATAATTTTCATTGGCAGTCTTTTTGTAAAAATACATAAAAAAGCCGACCTCATAAGGTCGGCTAATTATAAACCTAAAATATAAATGTGTTTAAAAGAAATATCCTACTGATAGCTGAAATACTGCATTTTTAGAATCTACATCTTCATAAACATCTGTAAGTCCTATTGTATATCGTGCTTGTACAAAAAGCCCAGCTATAAGTTTCAGCTCTACGCCACCTGCGGCTGCCATATCAAAACTTTTAGACTCTAACGCTTCCTCTGCTTCATCTATAAGAAATGAAAATTGAGGCCCTGCCATAAGGCTAAGTTTACTTGGCAATATATAATATTTTGCCATTACTGGTACTGATATATAATCTAAATTAATATCACGCACTGCACCTAGTTCATCTTTATATTCAGAGCCCTGAGAAGAAAACAAACCTTCTGCCTGTACCGAAAAAGTTGGTACAAGATTTAGCTCAAGCACTGCTCCTGCATGAAAACTAGTTATGCCATCACCATCAATATCTCCATTAAGGTTCGCAAAATTAGCACCTCCTTTTACACCGAAGTTAACACCTTGTGCTTGCATAGCAAAGCTAGTTGCTATTACTGCTACTAAAACTAATACTTTTTTCATATTTAAAAATTTAGTTGATTACTAAAACATATAACATAATGACAATTGTAATACTGAGTTTTTAAGCTCATACTTGTCTGAAACTTTAGTTGAACCAGCATTATACCTTGCTTGTGCGGCAAAATTATCGGCAAAGAAAAACTCTACACCACCTGCAAAGCCTAAATCGTAAGTACTACTTTCAAAAGTAGTAAAACTATCCGACTCACCAATAAGCAATCCTATTTGTGGTCCTGCATGTATATTAAACGAATCTGTAAAATATAGTTTAAGCATTACAGGTAAAGTTACATAATTCAGCTTATAAGTTTCATCTTTTGTTTTTGCCCCTTGTACAGAGTATAAAAACTCAGGCTGAACAGATAAAGCATCCATCAAGTGCATCTCTGCAACCATTCCTACATGAAAACTAGTTAAAACATTAAAATCATCAGCATCATTACCATTAAAATTAGCAAAATTTAAACCAGCTTTTATTCCAAATGCTTGAGCTTTTACAGTAGTATAGCTACACATAAATACAAAAGCGACAAGTAATAGTTTTTTCATAAATGATAAGTTATTGTTATATAGCACAAAAATAGTATAAATTACCATACAAAAAGAGTCGAAACTAGTACAGTATATTTATTTCGTCTAATGTTTACTTATTATTAAATTTAAAAAAATCACCAATACTAGGTATTTTTAATAAAATAAAAAAAAGTACATTTGTTATTCCTAACAACAAATTAATTTACAAAATGAAAAAATTATTACTTTCGGCTGCGGCCGTAATGGCGTTTAGCTTTGCTACGCAAGCTCAAGAAGTTAAGTTTGGTGCAAAAGCAGGTTTAAACATTGCTGACTTTGGTGGTGATGCGGAAACTGATGGTTCAAGAACTGGATTACACGTTGGTGCTATTGCAGAAATTAAATTAACTGAGACATTCTCTGTTCAGCCAGAACTTCTTTACTCTATGCAAGGTGCAAAAGGAAAAGAACTTGGAGTAGAATATGATCTTAAATTTGATTACATTAACATTCCTATTATGGCTAAATACTATCTTATGGAAGGTTTAAGTATCGAAGCAGGGCCACAAGTAGGTTTCCTTATGAGTGCTAAAGCAGAAGATGAAGACGTTAAAGATGGTTATAAAGGTGTTGACTTTGCTTTAAACGGAGGTGTTGCTTACGATTTACCAATGGGTGTTTTCTTCCAAGCAAGATATAGTGCTGGTCTTAACAATATTTATGATGGAGAAGGTAGCGACGATTACAAAACAACTAACAATGTAATTTCGCTTTCTGTTGGTTATAAATTCTAATTTACAACCTTAGGTCACCTTAAAATAAGTTGACAGATTAATATAAATTTCCCGATTGTATTTTGCAGTCGGGTTTTTTATTATCTAAAATTAAACTCAAACCCAAGAAAATATATAATAAAAAAAGCCTGTATTGCTACAGGCTTTCCATCCAACTAAAAAATTACTATAATAACTTTCGTTATTATGGTGCAAATTTATTACATAATAGAAATCATTATTTAACAAATAGACTTACACCCCATTAGTTCCGACGAACGGTAGTAAAGTATCGATAAACTGTATTCTTGATCTATAATACAATTGTTTATTTAAGTGCAACCGACAAGTAATCGTAAGAAAAACACTTAATGAGGAAATAAGAATAAATCTAATAAACGATGTTTTATGACTTGAAAAATATCTTTTAAAAATGTATAGAAGAGCTAAAAAAATAAAATCCCGTAACCAACAGTATTTACTATTTGTTACGGGATTACCTGTAGCGAAGACGGGAGTTGAACCCGTGACCTCAGGGTTATGAATTTTAAACCATCATAAACCAAAAAAATAAATCACTTAAAATCAACGAATTAAAAAGCAATGATTTTTAATTTTTACATAAAATATGTTCAAAAAATTGTTCACTAAAATTTGCAAACTATTTTAAATCTATCTCTAAGTATCCATTCATATATTTAGAACTTGGAAAAATATGGGTTAATAATTTATTACCCCTTTTTATGTGGACCTAAAAATCTATCTCCATTAAAATGTATCATATGGCTGGGATTATCAGCAATCCATACTTCTGTCTCCCAAGCAATGTCAGCTGCATATTTCCTAAAAGTATTTTGATTCGGAAAAGCAGTTACATATACCAATCCTGCTTTACATTCTTTAAATGCTACTTCTAATTCTACCCAACGTTTTGGAGAAATCGGTCCATGACTAGTAACTGCTTCAATTAAAAATAGCCAATTATTTTTTTCATCATAAACAATAACATCAGGTAATTTATCATGGGACATAGGAGAAACATTTAACGATTTTAAATACTCAGTTTCTAATAGCATATACTTCCCTTTTTCTTCTCTACTACTAGCTGTGTCACCTATATATAATATATGACCATCTGACCCAATAAATCGTGAACAAAATTCATAAATAATATCAGCATGAAGTTTGTTATGCTCACCTGGAGATAATTCGAATACACGACCATCTGGTGTTTTGATAGGGATCATATGTATCTCTCTAGTACGTTTATACTGCTCTGTTAATTCAGTAACTGAATTTTTATATTCGAGTATTTTTTTTTCCCAATTCCCTTTAGGATATTCGACTAAAATATTTATAACTTCTTTATTTAGAGAATAATTATTGTCTTTACTATTTGTAGCACGAGCTGGATTATCCCTATTCCTATCAATTATTCTAGCTTGCTCAAACTGATGTAAAGTTTGACGCCTTATTGTTTCTCTACTGTTTGGTTTATAATCCATCCCATATTCATTTCGAATGAATTCCATAATCGTAACAGTGGGTAATAAAGGAGATTTTGCTTCAGCCCAATTATCATTTGGTTTGATATCTGCTAATGCTAAGAACACCCATGCTGAACGATTATTACATTGAGCTTTTGGAAGTCCTAATTTTTCTAATAATTCTTTCGCAAGGGTTAGTTTTACAGTTTGTTCTTCAGTGAATTGCATAATTTATTGTTGGTGTTTAAAAATTAATTGCAAGTATAGAGTTTACAATTTCATCTAATTCTTTTTGGTTGTCAATTTGTGATTTTTCAATTTGACCACCTATTTGTTGGATTTGTTTCCTAGAAGGAAACATCATAACCCTAACTTCAGTGGCGTTAACTTGTGTATTCCCTGATATACACCTAAAATACTTATCCATAAAAGTTGAATTGAAAAGAGCTGATACCCCAAAGGCTTCTGTTTGAGAAAGAGTTTCTCCTATCAATCCAATATAATTAGTTTTATTTCCAAACCCAATATATTTATAATTCTTATCTGTTTGCAAATGAATACTTGCAACTAATCTTCGTTTTTCATCTTTAGATGAAAAACGCTTTAATATAACATAGTTTGAATTAATGATAGTATGTTTTTCGTGATTTTTATTAAGAATAAAAGAAACATCTTTTTTATGATTACCATCCCAAGAGATTTTCATTGGGGTTATATTATGAGGTCGGTATAAGGGAACTGAATTTGCCTCTACCTTGGGACTTATAATAAAATCCTTAGTTCTATGTTCAACAACTTTACCTGTCGATATGAAATAGCCTGCTTTAGAGAAAGTGTTTGGCAGACTTTCTGCTATTTTTAGAATAGCTGCTTCTTGATCATTTTCTGGTATTCGAATTAGTTTTAAATTATTTGCTGTATAAATAATGGTACTCGACGAGTATTGTCTTTCTTCTGCAGATTCAATTTTTAAATCACAATCACTAGAACGTATTGTAATTTTATTAGATTGATTTCTTTTAACGAAAGAACAAATAATATTTTCTTGTAAAACTTTATTCTCATCATTTTGAAAAATTTTATTCCTATGTCTAAATATATGAATTAAGCTTAAAGAAACTTTAGATAATAGAAAACCTCTAAGACCTTTAAAATATAATCCATTTGTAAAACTTCTTGGCGTAATAGTAATCAATTGTCCATTTACATTCATACAATTTACAACCACAGCCATAAATGAAGCATAGATGTTTGGGTCACCATCATATAAATCAGCTACAGCACGTGCATATGGGGAAGTTTTCAAATTGTATTTAAAATAAGGAGGATTAATCACAGAAATGTCAAAAGGTTCAATGTCTTTATTTTTATCAGGTCTCGAAAGAATGAAATCTTCAGAAATAATTTCATACGAAAATTTTTTTCCGTTTTCTCTAAATTCGTTATAAATGCTATCCATTGATATTTTTATTTTGTCAAAAATATCTTTGTCAATTTCATATAAAACAGCATGAACACTCTCACACCCTTTTTCTAGACAATATAGAGAAGCAGAGGCTGTTAATATACCTAAACCAGCCCCCGCATCTAATATTCTGATACATTTTTTATTAGGTATATTCACAAGAGATGCCATATATTTCGCGATAACCGATCCAGTAAAATATTGTCCAGTTGCTTTTCTTTCCTTTACCGATTTTGAGTACGAATAATCCTTTTGTAAAGATAAGATATTATTAATAGGAGATTCTTTTTCAATTTGTACTAAACCCATAATCCCTTTTTTTTGGTAAAAATAAGTAACGTTTTAAAAAAATGATAATATATTCTAGAGTAAGAAATAAATGTAGTCTTAAAAAATCACTTAGAAGTATTATTATTATTATGATCTTTTAAGGTCAAAAAATTACTTTTTTTAGTATCAATTATGTTCAAAAATATGTTCAAATTATAATAGATTGAACATATTTATTATAAAAAAAACGGTTTTAAATTGCTTTAAAACCGTTTGTATCAATAACTTACTTTTGTAGCGAAGACGGGAGTTGAACCCGTGACCTCAGGGTTATGAATCCTGCGCTCTAACCAACTGAGCTACCTCGCCTTTTTTTGTCTAACATTGTTATTACTCCAATGCGGGTGCAAATATATAATTTTATTTATACCCTGCAAACATATTTTTTTGAAAAAATTATTTTAACTAAATGTTTTTTTTTAACTGTTTATTATTCTATATTTCGCGAAAATTTGATAGACCGATGGACGAAAAAATAAAATATGAACTCGAAATCCCGATAACCTCATCGCCACAGCTTTTATACCAATACATATCAACACCATCAGGGTTATCAGAATGGTTTGCTGATAATGTTAACTCTAGAGGAGAATTTTTCACCTTTATATGGGATGACTCTGAAGAAAAAGCTAGAATGTCTTCTAAAAAAACTGGAGAAAAAATTAAGTTTAGATGGGTAGATGACGATAATAAAGATACTGAGTATTATTTTGAGTTAAGAATATTAGTCGATGAAATTACAAAAGATGTATCGATAATGGTTGTAGACTTTGCTTATGAAGATGATTTGGAAGAAGCTAAGCAATTATGGGAAAATCAAATATCTGACCTTAAACATGTTTTAGGTTCTGTTTAGGATATCAGTACGATTACAGTTATATTTGCCCTATTAAAAAATAGGGCTTTTTTATGATAAGTTATAACGGCAACTTAGTAGCACAATCAGACATCACTATACATCAAAATAGAGCATTTTTATATGGAGATGCTATTTTTGAAACCTTAAAAGTACTTGATGGAAAAGTATTATTTATAGAAGACCATTATTTTAGACTAATGGCATCTATGCGTATAGTCAGAATGGAAATACCTATGTACTTTACTATGGAGTATATGGAGCAAAAGGTAGTAGAGTTAGTTAATAGTTTAAATCTAAATGCCTCTGCTCGTGCACGACTTACATTTTTTAGAAAACCCGGAGGATATTACTTACCTACAGATAACAATACCGAGTTTATTATAACAGCCGATACATTAGACACCCCTATATATCATTTTTCAGATACAGTATATGAAGTAGATCTTTTTAAAGACTTTTATGTAACCAAACAATTACTATCTTCTTTAAAAACGGTTAATAAAATGGTGCAAATTACAGGAAGTATTTTTGCTAACGAAAATGGATTAAATAACTGCCTGCTTTTAAATGACGATAAAAACGTAGTAGAAGCACTACAAGGCAACTTGTTTATGTTAATGGACAATAAACTAATAACACCACCAGTAGTAGATGGCTGTCTTAATGGTATTATGAGAAAACAAGTTTTAGCAATAGCCAAAAAGCACGAAGGAATTATAGTTGAAGAAGCATCTATATCACCTTTTGATCTTCAAAAAGCCGATGAATTATTTATTACTAACGTAATTGTAGGCATACAACCCATTACTAAATATAGAAAAAAAGAATACAATAATCATTTAGCTTTAGGTATTCTTAAAAAACTAAATGCTCAAATAAGATTAGGATTAGTTTAAGGTAGGATTTTCAGGCGCATTAGACCATATTAAATACTCACCGCCTAGCTCCATTATTTTTTCTTTCCAAAAAGAAGCACTCGATTTTCCTATAATTTTATTTTGGTAACTATTTTCAGCTACTATCCATGAATCATCTTCAAGCTCATCCTCCAGTTGATGTGCCTCCCAGCCTGTATAACCTAAAAAGAAGCGAATATTGTTCTTTTTTATCTTTCCTTTATTAATTAGCTCTTTAGTAGACTCAAAATCTCCCCCCCAATAAATACCATTAGATATTTCAATACTATTAGGTATAAGCTCTGGTATGTTATGTATAAAATACAGATTGTCTTGTTCTACAGGACCTCCATTATAAATTTTAAACTCCCCGCTTACTTCAGGAATAAGATCTTGTATAGTAAAACCTAAGGGTTTATTCAAAATAAATCCTACAGCGCCCTCCGTATTATGATCGGCTAACAATACCACAGACCTGTTAAATGACAGATCTCCTATGGTCGAAGGCTCTGCAATAAGCAAGTGCCCTTTTTTTGGTTTTAGTGAAATCATAGTCGCTCAATTTGAATTAAATTTAGTTAAAAAAAATAGACATCCAAAATAAATTTATAAAGTTTTATAAAAAAAGCCTCTCGATAAGAGAGGCTTTATATACTTTGCTAATTGATATGATTATTTATTAACAGCACCATCAAGCTCAGCACCTGGCTTAAACTTAACAACATTTTTAGCAGCAATCTGAATAGTAGCACCTGTTTGTGGATTCCTTCCTTCTCTAGCTGCTCTGTTAGTTACAGACCAAGAACCGAAACCTACTAGAGATACTCTTTTACCTTGGTTTAACGCATCGCCTACATTACCTATGAATGACTCTAATGCTTTCTTTGCTGCACCTTTTGATATTCCTGCGTCTGCAGCCATCGCGTCGATTAATTCTGATTTGTTCATAATAATTGTTATTAATTGTTTGGTTTAAAAATAATGCTTTTATATATCCTGTCCTACAAATTTAGCAGGAAATCTATATCATGCAAGTGTTTTATATCTATTTCAATTTAATTGTTAATAACTTTTATTAAAATGTTAACAAACAGTCTTGGAAATTATAATTTTTCGTTAACACTTGTGTTTACTGACTATTTTGCTATAGCATCTTTAGTAAACTTCATACCGTTTAGCAAATTACCTGCTGTCATTTTTTTCTTACCTGGAAATTGCAAATCAAGCAATACAATATATCCATCAGCAACACTTACCTTAATTTCTTTTTTATCAATTATAAGTTTACCTACTTCAATATCATGATTTTCTTTTATGAATAGAGCATTATATATCTTTACATTCCATTCTTGTTCATTATCATTAATAAAAGTCCATGCTGCAGGATACGGACTTAGTCCTCTTATAAGATTATAAATAGCTTGCCCTGGCTTAGCCCAGTCTATTTTACAATTTTCTTTATTTAATTTATAAGCCGTTTTTATATCTGCATCTGTAGGTTGTATAGTCGTTTCTGTTTGTCCGTTCGCAATAAGAGTAAGTGTTTTTAGAACCGCATCAACACCTAGCAGCATAAGTCTATCATGTAGTTCTCCTGCCACCTCAGTAGGAACTATAGCCGTTTCTTCTTTTAATATAATAGCACCTGTATCAATCTTATCATCTATAAAAAAAGTGGTTACTCCTGTTGTTTTTTCACCATTAATAATAGCCCAGTTAATAGGAGCAGCCCCTCTATATTGAGGCAATAATGATGCATGTAGGTTAAATGTACCTAACTTTGGCATTTTCCATACTTGAGCTGGTAACATACGAAAAGCCACTACTACCTGTAAGTTTGCTTTTAAACTTTCAAGCTCTTTTAAAAAATTTTCATCTTTTAAATTTGTAGGTTGTAAAAGCTTTAAGTTCTTTTCGAGAGCATACTCTTTAACAGCAGAGTGTTTTACTTTTTGCCCTCTACCAGCAGGACGATCAGGGGCTGTTATAACCCCAACAATATCATAGTTATTTTGATATATAGCATCTAAAATTCCTACCGCAAATTCGGGAGTCCCCATAAAAACAATTCGTAAACGTTCCATTACTTTATAATGTATTGGTTATTTGTATTTAATTTAATCTTTTCATTTTCTAGCAAAAGTTGTAAAACATATATAGTTTCCTGTGATGAAAGTTCAAGTTTTTGCTCTATCTCACGCGAATTGCAAGAACCTTTTTCTAACAGTTGTAATACTGATTGTGCTAGATCAATAATATTTCTCGACTTTTTATTTTTAGTTATACAATAAGAACAAATACCACAATCTTTACTTTTTTCCTCGTCAAAATAATCGAGTAGTAAACGACTCTTACACCTATTAGTATTTGTTGCATAATGCACTATTGTCTCAAATTGCTGTAATTTTATTTTGTTTTGTTGTTCTAAAAAAACCGCAACACGATTAATAGTCAAATCATCTTCTCTAATCTCATTAAAAGTAAGACTACTATCAGCTCCTTTACTAGTATAGCTAATAATTCCTTTTTGTTGTAAACGCTGCATTAAGGCTAAAAGTTCCTGTTCACTAGTTTTTGCCTTCCTTGTTATAAGATTAGTATTAATAGCTGTTTCCATATCAAATATACCTGCATAATTTCTTAAAATAGCAAGAACCATCTCCTCATCTGCAGGATTAAGGCTTGTATAACGCAATACTTCTTTACTTGACACCAGAAACTGAAGTGTAATACTTTCTGAAAATTGTTTAGATAATGTAATGATACTTTGCCTATCTAAAAACTGAAGCGCATTATATGTTTTTACAACAGAAAATTTATATTGCCAGCAAAAGGCATTAAGGTTAAAAGGGAAAGTTTGCCCTATACCTTCACCATAGGCTATTTGTAAATAACTATTTAATCGAGAATATACATTTTTTAAAAACTTTCTATCTGGCAAGACTTCTATAAACTGATTTTGAGTAACTACAATATCCGACTTATTTATAAGCAATATAGCAAATGATTTTTCGCCGTTTCGCCCTACTCTACCTGCTTCCTGATAATAGTTTTCTGGATTTTCTGGAAGTTGTATATGAATAACTGTTTTCACATTAACCTTATCTATCCCCATACCAAAAGCATTAGTAGCTACTATTACTTGCACTTTTTCTTGCATCCAAGCCTTCATATTGGCTTCTTTTTCTTTTTCTCTAAGCCCGCCATGATAATAAGTCGCTTTATACCCTAACGATTGGAGTTGTTGCGAAACATCGTGACACGACTTTCTATTACGAACATATATAATAGAGGGTTCAGGATTTTTAGTGAGTATTTGTTGTAAACGATGTAGTTTGTCTTCGGTTTCAAAAACCATGTAGGCTATATTCTCTCTAAAGAATGATTTTTTATATACAATAGGGGTTTCTAATCCTAAATTTGTTACAATATCATCTTGCACTCTTTTTGTAGCCGATGCTGTTAGGGCTAGAAAAGGAACATAGGGCAAATGTTTTTTTAATTCAGATATTTTTAAATACGCTGGTCTAAAATCATGCCCCCATTGCGACACACAATGCGCTTCATCTATAGCAACAAGATTTATATGCAATTCTTTTATACGTTCTATGATCCAATCGGCTTGTAACCTCTCAGGCGAAACATACAGAAATTTATAATCTCCAAATTTACAATTATCTAATTGATCGCTTATAGCATCGGGAGACAAGCCTCCTGTTAACGCAATAGCTTTAATACCACGTTGAGACAAATTAGCAACCTGATCTTTCATTAAAGCTATAAGAGGAGATACCACTAAACAAATCCCCGGTTTTATTAATGCAGGTATTTGAAAGCATATAGATTTTCCTCCACCTGTAGGCATTAAAGCAAAAGTATCTTTTCCTTCGAGTACCGATTGGATTATTTCTCCCTGCGGATCGCGAAAGTTATCATGCTGCCAGTACTTTTTTAGAATCTCAAGAGGTTGTTGCATATAAATTATGAAAGATGCTCCAATATAAAAAGAATTCTGTTATCTAGAGTATCTTTTGGAACTTCTATTAATTGATAACCATAACTTTTATATGTTTCTTGCAAATGAGTAGCAATCAATTCTGCTTGCTCATAGCTTTCATAACGAGCTTCATCGGCGGTATATATTTCGCGCCAAGGCGGTAAAAAGAATATTTTAGTATATCTATATTCTTTACAAACATCATCAAAAAAAGACGGATAAGCATCGCCAATGTAATGCATATAAGCCAAAACATCGGGCAACCCTCTATCTATAAATACGATATCACTTTCATCATTAACAGCAGAGGTATACTGCTTTTTTCTACCTTCGAGTAGAAGTTCACTAAAAAGCAACGGCTTTTCTAAAAACAGTTGTTCTATACCTTGTTTACGCGCCTCGAGGGTAACTTCACGTGAAATTTCAGGATAGCAAGTATGTCCTTTTTTTTCAAGATACTCTATAAGACTCGTTTTCCCAGAGCCTGGTCCGCCAATTATTATTATTATTTCTTTAGCCACAATTTTTATATAAGGAGCAAATTTACTTAAACCTATTTTATAATAAAAGTGTTATATACAATAGAATAAATATGGAATAAAATCATTCAATTTTTTTATACCTATATGCATCATAGACGTTAGGCTATAGTAATTTTAAAAACTACACTTTAAATATATATCTAATACCTAATCAAACACTTATACACAAAACAAATAACAATTCATTTATTAATTGTTAACCTAAAAAAAATATACAAATATTTTTTTATACTAAATATATACATATATTTGTTTTAGAAATAAACCCAAAAGTATGAGAAAGTTATTTTTAAATTTGTATGTTTTTATTTTCCTAATAGCAAGTGATTATACCTTGTTTGCTCAACCAAGTGATCAGGATGGTACTGGTGACGGAGATGGTGGTGTAGAAGATGGTGGTGACCCTGTAGCACCAATTAACGGTAAAATTATAGTACTAGCAATTGTAGCTATTAGTTTTGCTTATTATTACTTTTCGAAAAGAAGAGAAGAAAAACAACTTACTTCAAACTAATTTCTATAATTGAAGCTATAAGTACTAAAAAAAGGGTTTTATAAAACCCTTTTTTTAGTACTTATAGCTTAGTATTCGATTTTTTAATCTGCAAATCGTTCAAGAATACTATACTCATTACTCAACTCAATGTAGTAACAACCATTAGGCACCTCTACATCCAATTCGGATATTTCATATTCTGAATAACCTCTTTGTTTCAACTCTTTACTAGTATTCATAATTGCGGGCTCATCGCCTACATAATACAAATCATCATCAGAGTGAATAATTTCAGATATAGTACCTGAAATACCATAATCCATAGCGTTATAGTGCAACTCTTTTTCAAGCTCATCATCAGATAGCTTGTTTACCCAAGATTTAAGATCTTTTAATTTCATTAGCTAATAAAGTTAATTTTTAGGGAGCGGGGGCTCATTAAAATAATGCTGCAAATATAATTAATATAATAGTAATCTAATACAATATTAAAACAAATCTGCACAACAAAAAACAGTAACATTCAGATTGTGAGTATATAGTATTTTTTTAAATCAAAAAAACCAACATCTAATTAAAACACTATACTAGAACCAAACCCTTGCTTAATTCATTACGGCATAAATTTTGATTAAAAAATATTCAATTATGAATATGAAAAAAATTGACTACAAACATATTGCCTTCCATACTATAGTTGCTTTTTATTTCATCTGGTTTATTATTTTTGTCATTCTAAATAGTATGGCATTAATAAACGCTTTTGGAGTAATTAATACTATCCTAAACAATATATTAACTACACTTATTTTATTAAACTTTTTTATGGGTGTAGCTCTTTTCTTTGTATTCAAATTATTTCAGAACAAATCAGTATTAGATAAAATTATACGATATAGCTTTATTATTGCATCTGTCCTATCTATAATTACCATTTTAACCCTAAAGTTTAAAACATAATAAAATCGTCAATTACAGTTACAAATTATAAAAATAATAAACAGCAATAAACTTAAATTATAAAGTGACATCTTTAATAAATAGCAGCACGACTTATTTTTTTCAGTAAAAATAGTATGCTAATTGGTTTTTTAGGGAAGTTACTATGTAAAGCGTATATTTGCCTATAATTTACTTATACATGGACAACAAAAGTGAAGAATTTTACAAAAGGCTAAAACAAGAATTATCAGATTCAACAATTTGGCCATCAGAATATTTATTTAAATTTATCGTTCCAACAAATCCTGAAAAGATATTAAAAGTAGAGAATACTTTTAACGGAATGGGAGCTGTTATAAAAACTACTAAATCTAAAAACGAAAAATATACCAGTATCTCTATAAATGTAAAAATGGTAAGCGCACAATCTGTAATAGATAAGTATATAGAACTTTCAGAGATTGAAGGTATAATCTCACTATAATTTTTTCAAAAACTAATATGCAATATACACCGGAAGAAGCAGTAAACTCATTAGAGTATAATTCCGAAAGGACTCACTTAATAATACCCGAGTATGGAAGGCACTTGCAAAAACTAATTGACCAAGCCGCGGCCATAGAGGACAAAGAAGAACGAAACAAAGCTGCAAAATATATAATATCAGTAATGGGTAACCTCAACCCTCATCTACGCGATGTACCTGATTTTCAGCACAAACTTTGGGATCAAATATTTATAATGTCTGACTTCAATCTGGATGTAGATTCACCCTACCCTATTCCTTCTAAAGAAATGTTAGAAGAAAAGCCTGAAAGGCTTGCCTACCCTCAAAATTTCCCTAAGTATCGTTTTTATGGCAACAATATTAAATACATGATAGATGTAGCCAATAAATGGGAAGACGGAGAGCTTAAAAACGCACTTATTATGGTTATAGCTAACCATATGAAAAAATCATTTTTAAGCTGGAACAAAGACACTGTTAAAGATGATGTTATCTTTCAACATCTGTTAGAATTATCAGGAGGAAAAATAGATCTTTTAAAAAGCGAAGAAGAGCTTTCTACCTCTTCTGATTTAATGAAGGTAAATAAAAAGCTAAGTAATAAAACACAGTTTGGCACTATAAAACCTAAATCTCATCGATCTAACTCTGGTGGAAAAAATAACCAAAATAATAAAAACAGAAAATCCTAATTCTTTAAAACAACATGGGAACATTTAAAATTGAAGGAGGGCTACAGCTACATGGCGAAATTACACCGCAGGGAGCAAAAAATGAAGCATTACAGGTATTATGTGCTGTATTACTAACTCCTGAGAAAGTAACTATAACCAATATACCCGATATAATTGATGTTAATAAGCTTATAGCATTACTAAGTAACCTTGGTGTAAAAGTAGAAAAACTGGCACACGGTTCTTATACTTTTCAAGCCAAAGATGTTAATATAAAACATCTTGAATCAGAGGCTTTTAAAGAAGAAGGTAAAGCATTGAGAGGTTCTATTATGTTGGTTGGTCCCTTACTTGCACGTTTTGGTAAAGGGTATATCCCTAAGCCTGGAGGCGACAAAATTGGGCGAAGAAGACTAGACACACACTTTGAAGGATTTATAAATCTAGGTGCTACATTCCGTTATAATAAAGAAGATTCTTTTTACGGAGTAGAAGCTGAAAGACTTAAGGGTACTTATATGCTTCTAGACGAAGCATCTGTTACAGGAACTGCTAACATTGTTATGGCTGCTGTACTTGCCGAAGGTAAAACTTCTATATATAATGCTGCTTGTGAGCCTTACTTGCAACAATTATGCAAAATGCTTAACAGCATGGGAGCTAAAATTACAGGTATAGGTTCTAATCTATTACATATAGAAGGTGTAGAAAAGCTTGGTGGTTGCGAGCACAGAATATTACCTGATATGATTGAAATAGGTAGCTGGATAGGTCTTGCTGCCATGACCCAGAGTGAAATAACTATTAAAAATGTAAGTTGGGATAACCTTGGTGTTATACCAAATACATTTAGAAAATTAGGGATTACACTAGAACGTAGAGGCGATGATATATTTATCCCTAAACATCCTGACGGTTATGAAATACAAAATTATATAGATGGTTCTATACTTACTATATCCGATGCACCTTGGCCTGGTTTTACTCCTGATCTTTTGAGCATTATATTAGTAATAGCCACACAAGCAAGAGGAAGTGTCCTGATACATCAAAAAATGTTTGAAAGTCGCCTTTTCTTTACAGATAGGCTGATAGATATGGGAGCAAAAATTATATTATGCGACCCACACAGAGCAACTGTAATAGGTCATGATTTTAAATCACAACTAAAAGGTGTTAAAATG
Source organism: Flavobacterium arcticum (assembly GCF_003344925.1). Classification (NCBI taxonomy): domain Bacteria; kingdom Pseudomonadati; phylum Bacteroidota; class Flavobacteriia; order Flavobacteriales; family Flavobacteriaceae; genus Flavobacterium; species Flavobacterium arcticum. Next base: position 2,954,736 of record NZ_CP031188.1, read on the forward strand.
TCCTCGCCAGATATACGTGCAGGAGTTTCGCTACTCATAGCAGCACTTTCGGCTAAAGGAACAAGTATTATACAAAACAGTGAACAAATAGACAGAGGGTACGAAAGAATTGATGAAAGACTTAAAGCTCTTGGTGCTAAAATTGAAAGAATAGATTAATATACTATTTCATATAAATAAAAAAAGGATGCTATATATCAGCATCCTTTTTTATTATATAATACTATTTAACATACATTAAAGTATATCTAAAAATTTAAGTCCGAAAATAACACCATCAGTCTGGAAACCATTTTGATAAGAACGAACATAATCAATACGCAACATTTTAAATTTGCCAAAACCTACATTATCAAAACCTGCAGTAAACTCACTATATGGTTTATAATCCGGTGTCGAAATTTGGTGATATCCCACTACAAGATTCCATTGCAATTTATTTAATAACGGAATTTTGTTCATTATATATCCTTTAAAGTTATGCTCTGCGTGTAGCTCCATATATTCATCATTAGTACTATGACTATAATAAGGTAGTAAATTAAAAACATTCAAATAGCTTTGTCCGCCTCCCACATGAGTTTGGTTACCATTAAAATGTTTATAGTCGATAAATGCTATATTATCAGCATTAAAAAACTTACCTCCTTTTATATTAATGCCAAAATTACCTTTATTACCTAACGTTGTGTTATAAGTAACACGCCCAGCAACAAAATCATACTCATAATTACTTTCGCTACCCGCAAAACCTTTTTCATACATTACCGAAAATGAAGGATAGTTGCGACTGCTTATAGGTATTTTACCATCAGGACGGGTTATATATTTTTGACCAAATCTCATATTCGCCACAATACTTGCTTTCATTAAATGATGTTTCTCAAAAGTAGGTACGTCTACCTCTGGCGCTAATGGATTATTAGAAGTGTAACTGTCACTATCTTTTATTAAAACATAATCAGTATGATTCGTTAAGGCTCTTCTTCTAGTATACTCTGTAGTAGCCAGTACATTTAGCCCTGTAATTATCTCCTGTTGGTATTGTGCTTTAGCAAAAGTATTATCATACAGCTTCATGTAGTTGTCCTTAAAAAACAATGTACTAACCGTATTTATAAATTTACTTATAGGTTTTGCTTCATTATATTGTTCAGCTACATTACCTCCTGTTAAATAAAGAGTAGCATTATTAGTCCTATTAAAGCGATGAGTAAAACGCCCTAAAACACGTAGTCTATCTTCGGCTAAACCATACTCAAAATTTGTACCTAAGTAGGTTGACTTCCCTGTATCTTCATCATACTTCGTAAAAGAAAGGTTTGTATTAAGGTTCCATCCTTGTACAGTATTAAAGCCAATATTAGAAAGACCTAATAAACCATCGTAGCTTATACGCCATTTTTTAAATGAATTGCGATAGGTATAACCCGATAGAATATCGAACACACCAAACTTATTATTCTTTTGATCTGTAGAATCAAGATAGGTTTGCGAGGTGTGCAGTGTTTGTATGCTATCTTTCTTTACATAGTCAACAACTTCTTCTTCTGTAAGCGGTACAGGTCGCATTTCATTCCAATATATGGAATCTTTTTTATTAGAGTCTTTCTCTATATACACAACCTCTTTACCAAAAGTGCCTTTATCAAAACTATCATGAAATACATAGTTAGTATATACATGAGTAAACTTGCCTGTAAAGGTTATACCAAATAACCCTGCTTTAAAATCTAGTGTTTGCGAATTTTTAGCCCATATTCTATTTTTAGTATTGTAACTAAAGTTTTGTTTTAAGTTTAGAGTTTCCATTATAGGTTGCTGTACTCTATATCCTTTTATATCAAAATCTACAGCCGAAATAGCCCAACTATCTTCTACGATATAAATATAACCTTCAACTACAGGTTCTTTATCTCGGCGCGGTATTACTTTTATTTTATTTATCTGCGTTTCGTTTTCGTCAAAAAAACTACCTTCAAAAGAAAACTTATAATAATTAAAAGCGTTATCTGCTAAGGGCGACACCATATTGATACCAAACTTTACATAATTATCATAAAAATTATAAGAAGTACCTAATGCGGTGTTATAACTAAAACCATTATCATTACCGCTTATTTTAGAAGCAATTATACGCTCTTTAAGATTATTAGGTTGCTCAAATGTAATTTTAGATACCGTTTCTGATAGGTATATAATACCACTTCCTGTACTATCTAGCATACTTTCCTCTTCATCTTCTACCTTTATGCCCATTATCTTTTTAGGAACATCCTTTACTCTAAAAATACCTTTAGAGTAAAAGTCAGCTTCAAACCGTCCTGTTTTAGCAGAGTTTTCTTTCTTATTAGCAATAGCACTTCTAATTATAGCAATGGCAGGATTTTCTTTATTAGAAATCACCACTTCATCTAGCTGATATGTTTCATCTTGCAAAGTAATATTAAGCAAGTACGGAAAAGTTTTTATATCAATACTCTTTCTCTTAGTTTTATAACCTATAGACTGAAAAAGCAGTGTATAATTACCTGTTTTTTTTATATTTAGCTCATACTCCCCATTTTCGTTAGCAGTAGTACCAGTATAGGTGTCTTCTACTGTTATACTTACAAAAGGTATAGATTGACCATCGGAAGAGGTTACTTTACCTTTAATTTGTGAATGTACTGTAACTCCCAGCAACAGTAATAATACGGTAATAACTTTATGCATTTATATATTGTTAAGTATTGGTTATTGTAGGTATAGACGAAGTAAGTTAACAAAAGGTTGTATCACTTTCTAGGTTAGAACGTAATTTATAACTTCTTCTTACAAGAAAAAACAAATTATTATATTTAAATCCTCTAAAACACCAATTATGGGCGATTTCATTTTCGAAATAATAATCGAAGTCTTAATAACTACAGTAGTATATCCTGGTGCACTTTTACATTGGCTTATCTTAAAAAAGAAAACTTCATTTAAAAATATTGTAAAAAAGCATAAGAACATTAACATCCTGTTGTCACTATTACTGTATGCTTGTTTTGGCTATATCATATACCAAATTATACAATAAATGAACATTGTTACCACAGATTTATCTTATCTTTGAGTAAACAATTTGCAATGAATACAATACAAAACTTAAAACTTGCAGTGCTTATAGATGCCGAAAATGTGCCTTATGCTAACATAAAAGGTATGTTTGAAGAAATCACAAAATATGGTACACCTACCACCAAACGTATATATACCGACTGGACAAGCCCCAGGGTATCAAACTGGAAAAAAGTACTATTAGAAAACGCTATTACCCCAATACAACAATACAGCTATACTAAAGGAAAAAATGCTACAGATAGTGCCATGATAATTGATGCTATGGATATACTCTACTCTGGTAAAGTAGATGGTTTTTGCATAGTATCTAGCGATAGCGATTTTACGCGACTAGCAACTCGACTGCGTGAAGCAGGCATGAAAGTAATAGGTATAGGCGAAAAGAAAACTCCTATCCCTTTTATAACGGCTTGTGATAAATTTATATATTTCGAAATTCTAGAAAAAGAAGATAACAGTACAAATAATGTTACTCCGAAAAAGGCTACTAGCGACAATAATGAAGAAAAAGTACTTGCAAAACCAAAAGAGAGTCTTAGCAAAATTGATAAACGTTTAGTGAGTCTTATACGCAATAGTGTTAACGATCTTGGTGACGAGGATGGTTGGGCATTTCTAGGTGATCTAGGCAACATCATCTTGAAAAAGCAGCCTGATTTTGATCCGCGTAACTACGGATTTTCAAAAATGCTTCCGCTTATAAAAAGCTTAGACAGTTTTATAGTAGATGAAAGAGAAACAGGAAAGGCTAACATTAAGCATGTTTATGTAAAAAACAGGCACTAATAATAGGCATGAAAAAGATTAATGAGGCGCTGCTGCGTAAAGAAAGTACAATAAATAAAGTGCAGTATGACAAAGAGTGGTTTTATGCCATTAAAGATATGGCAGATTATTTGAACGAAGACCTTAAAGGAGTAGATTTTATACACCTACCAATGCTTATAGACGGGATTATTTTTACTGTAAAATGTGCAACTTGGGAGGACATTCAGTGCATTTTACATAAAGAACCATTACAAGACTTTGAAGATAGTAGGCTTAAAAAAATCAATTTGCAAAGTTAACAAATAACCTCATTTTTTTATTGGAATACTATTTGCTAATCATATAATATGGATTTCAATAAAATAATACATAAAGTTACACCAGCTTACCATGACATTAAGAGAAATGTAAACAAATTACACTTTTCGCACCCTGGTATGCCTGCAAGCGAGCTATCTCGATTATACACCAAAAAAATAAGAAATAAATACACATCTGTAGGGGCTATTACAGCACTACCTGGTATAATACCAGGATTAGGTACTGCAACACAAGCTGCCATAGAAGCAGGTTCTATCTCTGCCGATTTAGTACTTATGCTTCGCTGGATGGCTAGCATTTGTTATGGTACATCATTAATTTATGGCAAGGATATAGAAGAAGAATTTGAAGCTGAGTTTGCTACCGTATTAGGTATATGGTCTGGCGTTATTAAAAATGGTCATGGTACTACTATAACCTATAAAAGCAGTGTTATAACTACAGCGCACCTTAATAAGCATTTTAATGATAAGCTAGGTAATCATGTAAATCAGAAAATAGGGCAAAAGCTAGTTGCCAAATATGGAGGTAAACGTGGTGGGGCTACTTTAGGTAAACTCCTCCCTTTTGGTATAGGCGCGGCTGTTGGCGGTACTTTTAACTATGTAACTATGAAAAGTTTTGGTAATGTTGTCGATACTTATTTTAAATCGCATCATATCACTACTACAAACACAAACGTAGATTTACAATAATAGTTTGACTATATACGAGTTGCCATGTCTTTATTTCGTATATTTACCATAAACAGCTACAAATGGTAAAGTTCAATGTAAATGATGAGGTATATATAGCAGGAAAATTTGGTTTAAAAACACCTATATATGTTTGGAAAATAAACCATGAGAAAAATGGTGATATAACGTATACCTGTTCTGCTAGTAAGGGTAGAGACGAAAAAGCATATACTACTAGTCAAATATATTATCTTTCAGAATTGTATTAAGGAGATTATTTGTTTTCTTCTCTTTCCTTATCTAAATCATGTTCGTTCATACGCTTCCAAGCCTTCATTGTAACCACAAAAAGTTCACTCTTTTCGCAGTCCCATATTGAAATATTTTTTTTTGAGACTACATAATGTTGACTCCAGTTAGTATATGGGCAATACAGCATAAGAGTACAAATATCTGTGGCGGTAATAAGATCACCTGTTTCCTCTTGGTGGTTGTGTATCGTTATATTTTCATCAGGATTATCACTATACTCAATAGGTATTATATTTTTGTGTAGTGGTTTCTTTTTTTTAATCCTATTCTTTTTGTCAAATGTAATTAAGTAATCATTTCCAAAAACAACCACACCTCTTACCCCTGTTCCCGTTAGTATATATACCTTTTTCTTCTTGCCTACTATTAGCGGTATATAGTTGTAATTAGTATTTTTATAACGCTTAAATGTAACAGTATCGTTCACTGATTCTATAATAGCCTTTTGTCTTATTTCATAAAGGTCATTTTCAAGAGATGTCATTTTTCTATAGGTAGTATCAACCTTAGTTGTTTCTGGTATAAAAGTATCATCAAAACTTATACTTATTGTAATACTAGGAACAGAATCTCTGTTAAAAAAAACACAAGTATGCCTATCATCATTAGTATAAGAGAAGTATCCACCAGATGTTTTTAGTTTTTCAGGGTAATACTGCGTTACCATATCAGTACCGTTCCATGAAGCTTTTTCTGAATTATACATTAGCCAAGCCTCTGCTAGCACCTCGTCTTTATCTTGTGCATTAACATTAACTGTAATAAATAATATTGTAAAAAAATAAACTATTCTATTCATGGTATAATTAATTAACAGCAGGCAATATATAAAATATTGCTATATTTCTTTATTCATCAAGTAAAATTAATGGCAGTTTGTTTTTTGTATATTTACGAGTATAAAACTGTTACTATGAAATTTACTTTTATACTCTTGCTAAGCTTAGTATTAGCAACAGGATGCAAAACCAAAACTACTGATACCGCACCCGAAACATTCAATATAACATCATCAAAAGGGCTAGCAATAGGCACTATTACTTTTGAAGGCGAAAAACCCGTTAATGATATATATCGCTTTTTTTACGAACCTACATCGGGCGATAAAAAATTCATTCGTCAAAATGATGGTAAGATAGAAATTAAAGCCCGAATTAAAAGTGAACCTGCTTATAATGGTGATTTTGATAGCAAAAAAACCTACCTTTTTGTTATAGAACGAGAACCTGGCAGCTATGCCTTTACACAATACAATTATCTCGATCACATTGGTTATAGTGGTATGGTAAGTAACAGTAAAAAATTTGCTATCCCTTTTGATATTAAAAAAGGAGAGATAACTTACATAGGCGAACTTACCTATATTGAAAATGCACAACCTGGCACTCCTAGAGTTGTTATATGGGATAAATTTGACCGTGATAAAAAAGAATTTAAAAAGAAATACCCTAACATTAACTGGGATATTACTAAAAATAACACGGTAAAAAAAGGTGATACTGGTGGCGGAATAATTGACTTTATGGAACAGTAAATGCAATTACTAATAATTCATTTTTTAATACAAAAAAATATATTATTATATAACAAAACAGCAAACATATGTTAAATCAGTTAATTTTAACAATTGAAACAATATTTTATTCAATCTTCTTTCCTATTTTTATAAGAACTAAACTTATATATGCTTATGGAAAAAATTACTTATGACGGAATGCGCAACTTCATTATTGAAAATGAAATTACTGACAGCGTAGCCATTACACTACATCCTGACAATTTTGACTCTCTTGTAATGGATTACCTCGACATCAACGGTAACCAGATTGAACGTCCTTTTGAAATTTTAGGAATTGAAATTTTACAAGACAACACGGGTAACGTGTCTAAAAGCAAAATCAGTCTATTAAATATTGTTTAATAGCAACGTTCAAATTTTAAAAATCGCATTTAAAAATCAAAAATCCCGTCATTATCTGACGGGATTTTATTTATTTTATAGCTTCCCAAAAAAGGTAAACAAAATAGTCAAATCTTTTTAGAAATAATTATTTGTTCAACTGTTCTATCAATTCATCTAGCGATACTGCTGTCTGTTCTCCTGTAGCGAGATTTTTTAGGGTAAACTTATTATTATTCATTTCCTCAGCTCCTGTAAGTACTACATAAGGTATACCTCGTTTATCGGCGTGCTGAAACTGCTTTCCTATTTTTGCAGTATCAGGGTATAGCTCTACTTTACAGCCCATATCACGCAATTTTTTAATCGCTTTCATGCTATATAAAGCCTCTGTATCTCCAAAATTTATAAACAATGCCTTAGTAGCCTCAGTAACCGTATCAGGAAAAAGTCCTAAATCTTCAAGTACAAGATAAATTCTATCAAGTCCGAAAGATATACCTACCCCACTCATATTTTTTAACCCAAAAATACCAGTTAGGTCGTCATACCTACCGCCACCGCCTATAGAGCCCATAGCAACTCCTTCAGGAGCAGTAACTTCAAATATAGCTCCTGTATAATAATTTAATCCTCGCGCTAATGTAACATCAAGGTCAAGCACTGATTTGTTGAGCCCTACAGTTATAACATTATCACAAATAAAACGAAGCTCTTCAACCCCTTTCATCCCTTCTTCAGATGATGCTAATAATTGTGATAACTTCTCCAACTTCTCATTTATACTTCCTGTAAAGTTGAATAACGGTTGTACTTTTGCTATTGCATCTTCAGTAATACCTTTTTCTAGCATTTCTTTCTTCACGCCATCCTCTCCTACCTTATCCAGCTTATCTAATGCTACAGTAAAGTCAATCAGTTTATCTTTTGCACCAATTACCTCAGCAATGCCCGAAAGTACTTTACGGTTATTAATCTTAATAGTAACACCCGCTAATCCTAATGATGAGAAAACACCATCATATAGCTGTACTAGCTCTACTTCTTGCCATAGCGATGTACTACCAACTACATCGGCATCACATTGATAAAACTCTCTAAAACGACCTTTCTGAGGGCGATCAGCCCTCCATACTGGTTGTATTTGGTAACGTCTGAATGGGAATTCAATATCATTTTGATGCTGTACTACATAGCGTGCAAAAGGAACAGTAAGGTCATAGCGCAATGCTTTTTCAGATATTTGTGATGTAAGTTTTACACTATCTTTATTTACTAAAAGTGTTTCATTGGCTTTAGCCAAATAATCTCCACTATTTAGTATCTTAAAAATAAGTCGGTCGCCTTCTTCACCATACTTACCCATCAGGGTATCATAATTTTCAAATGAAGGGGTTTCAATAGGCTGAAAACCAAAAGTCTCAAAATGATGCTTTATCGTCGCTATTATATATTGACGCTTAGCCACCTCTATGGGCGAAAAATCTCTTGTGCCTTTTGGAATTCCTGGTTTTTGTGCCATCTTTTTAAATCTTATTTTTAATTAGGCAAATATACACATTGAGGCTGTAAGATTATAAGTTTACAATTCAAGATTATACATTCTCCTGAAATTTTACCCCCTAAAGCTAAAACAAATTGTGTATTTTAGTGGCATTAAAACTACTACCTATGTTTAACCTATTCAGGGAAAATACTAAAATTGCATTAGGCTCTATACGTAGCCAACTATTACGCACCATATTAACAGTAGCAATTATAGGTATTGGTATTTTTGCATTAGTAGGTATCCTCTCAGGGGTAGCTGTTTTACAAAGTACTATTACAGGAAACTTTGCCAGTATGGGTACTAATACCTTTTCTATAAGTCGTTATGACTTTTCTGAACAAATAGGACGTAATAACGGAAGAGCTAAAGTAAATGCTATTATTTCTTACCCCCAGGCTAAAGAATTTCAGGAACGATACAACTTTCCTACTGCTGCCGTTTCATTATCGTTTACAGCAGCAAGCAGTGCCGAAGTAAAACATTTAAGCGAAAAAACAGACCCCGAAATAACCATATTAGGTGTTGATGAATACTTTATGCCTAACTCTGGATTAGAAACTACTAAAGGCAGAAACTTTAATACGTTTGATATAAAAAACAACAATAATGTTTGTATAGTAGGTTCTGATTTTGAAAAAGGACTTCTTAAAGATATGAACCCTATAGATAAAACTATATCTATTAGAGGGGCTCGATTTAAGGTTATAGGAGTTCTTAAAGAGCAAGGCTCTACTTTTGGTAATCGTAAAGATTTAAGAGTGTTAATACCCATACAACTTGCGCGCTCATTATTTACAGCACCGTACATTAACTATGAGATAAAAACAATGGTAGGTAATAGCGATATGCTCGATGCGGGTGTAGATGAAGCCATTATTACCATGAGACAGGTGCGAAAATTAAACCCTGTAGAAGATGACAACTTTGGTATAGAGCGTAGTGACGAATTATTAGAAACATTACTTTCGCAAACCGAAACTATTAATTATGCTGCATGGGTTATTGGTATTATTACAGTATTTGGCTCATCTATAGCATTAATGAACATCATGTTAGTATCTGTAACCGAACGTACACGCGAAATTGGGGTGCGAAAGTCACTCGGGGCTACAAAGGCTACTATAGCTATGCAGTTTTTTACCGAGACGCTTATCATTAGCCTTATAGGGGGTGCATTGGGTATTTTTTTAGGAGTACTTACTGGTGGCGTAGGGTTATCGCTCATTATGGACACATCATTCCCCATACCTTGGACAGCTATTTTTGCAGCACTTACCACCATCTTAGTAGTAACATTATTTTCAGGTTCTTACCCTGCTGTAAAAGCTGCTGCACTAGACCCTATTGAGGCACTTCGTCATGAATAATTGAAGATATTGGTTTTATAAAATAGCCCCTATCATCCTATTGTTACCATATAGGTCTTTACGTACTTCAACATCCTTATACTGATATTCTTGTAGTATTTCGGATGTTTCTTTACCTAAATATTGGTTGATTTCAAAGTATAATTTGCCGTTTGGCGTAAGGCTTTTTTGTGCGAGTACCGCTATTTTTCGGTAAAACAATAAGGGGTCATTATCCTCTACAAAAAGCGCAAGATGTGGCTCATAGTCTAGCACATTATTTTTTATTTCATGCTTCTCTAAATTACGCACATACGGTGGGTTTGAAACAATGACATCAAATTGTAAAGGCAGCTCCTCTGTAATAAGAATATCTTTTTGCAAAAAAGTAACATCGGCATCATTAGCTTTAGCATTATCTTGTGCTACCATTAACGCTTCATCAGAAACATCTATAGCATATACGGTTGCATTAGGCAAATTTTTAGCCAGTGCTATAGCAATACAACCACTACCTGTACCAATATCTAGTATATTTATTTTGCCTTTATCTGCATTCTCTTTTATTATCCACTCTACCAGTTCTTCGGTTTCAGGACGTGGTATCAATGTATTTTCATTTACCTTTAGTTCCAGTCCATAAAAATGAGCCATACCAAAAATATACTGTATCGGTTTATATATTTTTAAGGCATTTAAAACAACATCCCATTTTGCAACCTCAGCATCAGTTAACTCAGCATCAGGATTCATAACCACATCAACACGTTGCCACCCTTTAAGCTTTTCGAGAGTAATGGTAAAAAAACGTTCTGCTTCCATGCTATCATATAGCGGAGTAAGCTGCTCTAAAAAATTAGTTTTATATACTTTTAGTTTCATTATTATAATATCGTGTGTAGTTTATTAAATCTCTAGTTTTTTCAACATCCATACCGGGCATGAGCCATGCCCCGTGTTACCCATAGGTTCATCGAGATATTCAAAACCAAATTTTTTATATAGTTTTTGGGCATCACGCATATAGGGCATTGTTTCGAGGTAACAGTTTACAAAACCAAAGTTCTTTGCGCTTTCTAGGCAACACTCCATCATCTTGGCGCCAATACCAATCCCTCTTGCTTCTTCCAGAAAATACATTTTTTGTAACTCACAAATATCATTAGCTCCATTTTCTAACGGTGCAATACCAGCCCCGCCAATTATAGTTCCCTCCTGCTCTACTACAAAATATTCCGAATTCTTTTGATTGTAGGTTTCATACATACAGTCTAACGAAACATCGGCATAGGCAGTACCTATTTTGGGTACATTATGCTCAATAAGTACCTGCCTTATTACTTTTGCTATAGCAACATCATCAGCAAGTTTAATTTTTCTTATTATTACATCCATAAAGCAAAGCTACTACTATTTACGGATTTTGTAACTTTACACTTTTGTAAATATAATGAACCACGAACTATACATGCGCCGTTGCCTAGAACTCGCCGCAAACGGACTCAGGACAGCCATGCCTAACCCATCGGTTGGAGCAGTACTTGTACATAACAATCGTATTATTGGAGAAGGCTATACTTCGCCTTATGGCGGAGCACATGGTGAGGTAAACTGTGTTAATTCCGTTCGTCCTGAAGACAAGCATTTAATACCTGAAGCCACACTATATGTAAGCCTAGAACCGTGTAGCCATTATGGTAAAACGCCACCATGTTGCGACCTTATTATACAACAACAAATACCTAATATTGTTATTGGTACTACAGACCCACACGAAAAAGTGGCAGGCAAAGGGATTCTTAAACTACTAGAAGCCGGTAAAAATGCTATTGTAGGTGTTTTAGAAAATGAGTGCCGAGAATTTAACCGTCGCTTTTTTACTTTCCATGAAAAGAAACGACCTTACATTATACTAAAATGGGCTGAGAGTGCTGATGGTTATTTGAGTCCAAAAACAAAAGACAGTAAAAAGCCAGTATGGATAACAAACCAATATTCGCGTCAACTGGTGCATAAATGGCGTAGTGAAGAAATAGCTATTGTAGTAGGCACACAAACGGTTATTGACGACAACCCAAAACTGGATGTACGCGACTGGACAGGTATAAGTCCTGTGCGAATAGTCTTAGACAGAACCAACCGAGTAAGTAGTGACTATGCGGTTAAGGATGGTAGTGTAAAATCGATATTCTTAACAGAGCAGACTGATTTAGAGAGTAGTGAAAATCTGCTGTATGAAACTATTTCTTTTGATGATAATCTTGCCCAAACTGTTAGCGATATACTCTACAAACACAACTTGCAATCGGTTATTATTGAGGGAGGACTTAAAACGTTACAAACGTTTATAACGGCAAACCTATGGGATGAAGCCCGAGTTTTTAAAGGGACTACAACTTTTAGAGAAGGGACTAAAGCTCCTTCAATAAGAGGAACAATCATCAAAAAACAAATGATAGTAAATGATGAGTTATTAATTTATAAAAATGAGAACAGCTAAATTAATCGACTTCTTTCTTACTCTTTATAGCCGCAACAAGCGTATTATGATCATTGGTATAAAATAATAATTTCCTTTCTTTTGGTAACCTACCATCAAAATCTTCTTTTAATAAAAAACAGCTTATTTTTTCTACCTCAGCTTGGTCATCTGGTCCTATAACATACATACCTATGGTATTTTCATCTCTCATAAAATAAGAGAACTTAACCGCATCAGTTTTACCCAGCATTTTATCTACAGCTTCCATCATATCGCCAGCAAGAACCTTATCTGCATCAGTATAAGTATAGCCTTTATTGCCTATAGTTTTTAAGTCCATTATTTCAAAACCAGTAATTTCTACACCACAATATTTTTCTTTTGGCGCTTCTTGTTTCTTGTTGCAATTAGCAAGTGTGAAGCAAGTAATTAGTACGAGTAAAGTCTTAATTGTTGTTTTCATAAGTATATTTTGTTAGCTGATTAAATGATTTATTAGCTGAATTATAACTCAAATTAACACTTTTTATTTAGTTTATTCTTACAAAGCTTAAAGTAAATATAAAATCCTTGTATTGGCGATCTAAAAGTGAGAAATTGTAGTAACAAAAATAAGCATCATGACTGAAATTCAAGGTAAAGTTAGCGAAGATTTTAAATCAATGCTAAAAGATAAAATTTTTCCTTGCGTAGCAGCAAAAGCTGCCTTAGTTAAGGATCAACTAAAAATTATGACAGCAGGACATATGGGGTGTCCAAAAGACGACAAAGCTATACTCGAGTTTATATATGATTTTCTTGAAGGTTATCGCAATTCAGACAAACTCTTTCATAGCGCAGTCATTATTTTTCCTAATACTGAAATTTTTAATGAAGATATGTATGAAAAATTATTTTGGTCGAGGTTACAGGCATTGGCAGATGCAGATGCAAAAAAATATAATTATGATATCAAAGTAAGTCCTAATCCTGATTCTAAAAACTTTAGTTTCAGTCTTGGTGAAGAAGCTTTTTTTATAATCGGCTTACACCCTGCTAGTAGCAGAAAAGCACGTCAATTTAAATATCCTGCCATTGTATTCAACCCCCATGCACAGTTTGAAAAACTGAGAGAAAATAAACAATATATAAAAATTAAAAATATAGTACGTAAAAAAGATTTTGTTCTTAGTGGTAGTATAAACCCTATGTTACAGGATTTTGGAGAAGCATCAGAAGTATACCAATATACCGGACGCCATTATACCAATAACTGGAAATGCCCTTTTAATAGTAATCATAATAAAATAAACAATGAAAATAATAAATCCGCGTAGCGGAACCTCTTTTATCCTTTCAAAAGGAAAAAAACTTAAAATTACAGATATTGAAGGCGAACAAGTTGCCGACTTGCTATGTTATAACCTGAACGATAAAAAAGAGTATCTTTCGTCAGGCAGGACTATTGACTATGCCGAAACTATATTTCTTACAGAAGGACATCCTTTTTACTCCAACCGCAGTAATGTAATGTTTACGATGATTGAAGATACTGTAAAAAGACATGACTTTTTACTGACGCCTTGCAGCTCAGATACTTTTAGAATAATATATGGGCATGAACATCCGCATCAGGGGTGTTTTGGTAATTTATGTAATGCATTACAAGAATATAATATAACTCCTGATGAGATACCTACCACATTTAATGTATTTATGCATGTAACTGTAAACGGTGAGACAGGTAAAGTAGATGTACTGCCGCCTAAAAGTAAAGCTGGTGATTATATTATTATTGAAGCTAAAATGGATTTACTTGTAGGATTAACAGCATGTTCAGCAGAGATGTCTAATAACTATTCGTTTAAACCTATAGGTTACGAAATACTTGACTAAAATTTCAATATTATATATACTTGTTTATACTTGAGTAAAAAAATACCTTTGCAGTACTCATGGAAAACGACACGTATAAAACTATTGATGCCCCATCAGAAGAAACACTGTTTAAAGAAAAAAACAGCAAGTTCTTCGGTTATGCTGTTCCTGTTACTACCGAAGACGAGGCAAAAACAATACTGGAAGAGTTACGTAAAAAACATCACTCGGCTCGCCACTGGTGCTATGCCTACCAAATAGGCATAGAAGATATACAATACCGTGCTAACGACGATGGCGAACCTAACAACTCGGCAGGAATGCCTATTTACGGACAAATACAGTCGTTTGAGGTAACTAATGTACTTATAGTAATAGTTCGTTACTTCGGAGGGGTAAAGCTCGGTGTAGGCGGTCTTATATCTGCTTATAAAACTTCGGCACAAATGGCACTTGAGGCTTCTAATATTATTGAGAAAACTATTGATGTGCACTACACACTGAAATTTAGTTATCAAAATATGAACAAAGTGATGCGGGTAATAAAAGAAAAAAACTTAGATATTGTATCGCAAAAAATGGAAATGGATTGTGAAATAATAGTGAGTACCCGAAAAAAAAATGCCCCAATGGTACTTGAGGCATTTACTAATTTATACGAAATAATCGTAAAATAAATAATCGACATAATCACTTTAATAGTTAATTAGGTGCTGTTATAATGCTAAAAACTAAAAAATAAGTTTCTCTTTCACATACTCAGGAGGAGCTACAGGACGTCCTGTTTTCATGTCTACAAACACTAATATTGAGTTACCTATTGTTAATAACTCTTCGTTCTCATTATAAATCTCATAGTCAAATTCTATCTTAACTGACTCTTGTTTTTTAAAGATTGTTTTTATTGTTAAGAGATCATCATACCGTGCGGGCTTTTTAAAATTTAACGTTAAACTAACAACAGGCAACATAATGCCCTTCTCTTCCATAAACTTATAGCTAAGACCCAGATTTCTAAGCCATTCTACACGACCCATCTCAAAATACTGTGCATAATTACCATGATATACCACCCCCATTTGGTCGGTTTCTGCATATCGGACTCTTGTTTCAATTTGATAAATTTTCATATTTTTATAACGTTAATTTTATATCAATTCTTCTTAAATAAGACTTACGATTTTTTTTTAAAATAATCAATATGCCTAAAGTTTTTTTTTGAAAAAATTTGTTCACATATTTGTTCTCCCGAATAGGAACGACTCTCTTTCGCTCCTTTTGTAAGACATCTATTATAAAAA